>JACPAP010000254.1 GCA_016180765.1 Gemmatimonadota bacterium | reverse complement strand
CCCTCTACGGCCGTGTTGGTCACCGACAGCCGGACGTTGGAGCGATCGCCCACCTGCGAGACGGCCGCGTTGGTGGTCCAGGTGCGCCCGGTCCGGAAGTAGCTCCGGACGTTGTCCGGGTGCGGCACCCACGGCTGCGCCGCGCCGGTGAACTGGTTGATGAGCCGCCCGTCCATCTTGGGCCCCCAGCTCTCATCCACGAAATCCCAGGTTCCCGCGCCGGCACCATCCACCCCGTCGAACTCGCCGTTCACGCCTTGCCCGTACACGTTCTGGTAGCGGGGCAGCCGGAGCGGCGTTTCCATGGTAAAGCTGGTCGAGGCGTTGATCCCCAACCCGCCACCCCGCCCGCTCCTCGCGGACTTGGTGGTGATCACGATGGCGCCGTTGGCAGCCCGCGAGCCGTACAGCGCGGCCGCGTTGGGGCCCTTCAGCACGCTGATCGTCTCGATGTTGGCGGGGTCGATGTCCTGTACCGCGTTCCCGTAGTCGATGCCGCCATACCCCTGGTTGCGGCCATATCCCGCGCCGGAGGCCGCGTTGTCCACCGGGATCCCATCCACCACGAACAGGGGCTGGTTGTTCCCGGCGATGGAGCTGGAGCCGCGGATGACCACACGCGACGTACCGCCCGTCGGACCGGCGTCGGTGACTTGCACCCCGGCGATGGTCCCCTTGAGGGAGTTGACCAGGTTCAGCTTGGGCACTTTCATGATCTCCGCGCCTTCGATGTCCTGCACGGAGTAGCCCAGGTCCATCTTCTCGCGGTGCATCCCGAGGGCCGTCACCACGATGCCTTCGAGGGCGATGGCCTGCCGCTCCATGACGACGTCAACCCGGTCCGCCACCGCCGCTTCGACCGACTTGAACCCGATGTAGCTGATGACGATGGTCCGGGCGTCTTCCGGCACCCGGAGCGTGAAGTTGCCCTGCCGGTCCGTGTAGGTGCCGATGGTGGTGCCTCGCACCATGACCCTGGCCGCTTCCAGCGGCTCGGTGGTCTCGGCGATCACCACGTGGCCCGTGACCGTCCGCGCCTGCTGGGCAGGCAGCAGGGCGGGCAGGCCCACGAAGGCGGCCAAGACGAGGAACACTAATGTGTGACGCTTCATGAATCCTCCTGCACTAGGGTGATACGGAGGCGGCCCGGGGGCACGCGGATCCCGGGCGGCGCCGACTGCGCTCACGTCAACTCAACGGAATCCTCACCTCCTGTGGTGACATCGTGGTCGATTGGCGGTGGCTCCGGGTTAGGGACGGCCCCGCACTGGTTGGCATCGCTGCCTGTTGTCCACACTACTAGGACACTGGCCCGGGGATGGGCGGACGTCAACCTGCCAGGGAGCCCCTGTATACCATGTTGTACATAGACGGCATGGGTCTTGCTCCGGGTCCACGCGCAATGCCTGCCCGCCATCGCCGCCGCTATACAGCACGCTGAACCAGCGCCGATGAAAGAAATGTGAAAGGCTCGCGAATCCCACCGGTGACCCGTGGCGCCTGCGTGGCCGGTCACCTCGGCAACGTGAGCATCACCCCCACGTTCGCTCCGCGCGGCTGCGCCTCCACGCCCATCTGAAACAGCACGTACCGCCCTGCTCGGAGCAGCACGCCGCCCAACGCGTTCACCCGGTTACCGGACCCGGCCGGGTCCGCGATCCAATAAACCCCTCCAAGCCCCGCGCTCTGGAGTCGTCGTAGTACTGCCGGTAGTGATGCTCTTTCGAAAAGCCGGCACCCCCGTACACCCCCAGCTCCTGAGTGGCGGATCACCTTTCGCCAGTGGCGCGGAGAACCGCGCGGTAGCAGCGCCCGGACCAACATGGCCCGTGGCGCTGGTTGGCACTGTAAACGCGACGTGAAGCACGCTTCATGATGGCTGGGTCGCGGCCAAAGCCTTGTCAAGGCGCCGGGGGCGGCGGGGGAGCCGGCGCTCCCCCGCGCGCAAGTGTGTGGTATACAACAGGGTATACGCTCTTTCCGGGGTTTATGCGACCACGTGTGGATATTGTGCAGCCGTGCGTGGTGTTGGATACACAGAGCCGCATGTTCATGCATTCCGGGGCGCGCCGACGGGCGTTGCACCGAGCCCAGCCGGGACCTGGTGGGGTGGTGACAGTGACCGGGCCGGGGATCGAACCCGGGGCCTACGGATTAAAAGTCCGTTGCTCTACCAACTGAGCTACCCGGTCGCATCAACTCACCCAGGGAACTTGGCGGGGACGCGGCGGCTGCACAACTGGGCGCCAGGCCCGGCCGCCTGAAGGACGGCAACCCTGGCCGCGGCCTGCACGGCGGACCTAGATTGCTCTCCATGCGCGACGCCAACCCGCGAGGCGAGCACCGGCACCGTCGAGCCATCCCTCTGATCACCGCGGCGCTCCTCGCGTCGGCCGCTTGCGCCCGACCCATTCCCCCAGCCGACCCGCAGTTCGTCTCGGAGTGGATGCGCCATTACTACGGCATCATCCGGGCCGAGCGGATTTCTCCCCCGGTGGCCTCCCGCGTCCTCGCCTACGCGGCCGTAGCACTGTATGAGGGCCTGGCGACCGCCTCGCCGGGGCTCGTCTCGCTCGCCGGCACGTTGAACGGGCTCGACTCACTTCCCCGGCCGCATCCGGACAGACGCTACGACCCGATCCTCGTGGCCCTGGCGGCTGAGCGTGCCGTGCTCGACTCCCTGTTCGTCGAGGGCTTGCCCGCCACGCGGGCCGCGCTCGCCACGCTCACCGATTCCCTCGAGACCGCGCGCCTCGCCCGAGGCATCCCGGACGTGGCGCGGGTTGACTCCCGGGACCTGGGGGAACGACTGGGGGCGGCGATCCTGGCCTGGGCCGCTCGTGACGGATTCGAGGAGACCCGCATGAAACCGTTCCGCCCTCGCGTTGGTCCTCAGTTTTGGATCAACGACTCGCGGGCGGACGAGTACACGGCCCAGAACCTTACCGCGGTGAGTGATTTCGTGGCGCTCGACAACCCCGCCGCGATGCTCCGGGCCGGCGAGGCCAGCGAGCGAGCCCTGGCCGTCACGCGCCCCAAGGCGGCGGAGATCCGAACCCTGAAGGCGGTCAACCCAACAGGAGCCACGGAGCCTTGGTGGGGCACGCTCCGTCCGTTCGCGCTGCGGTCCGCGGATGAGTGCCCGACGCCACCACCAGCCCCCTGGTCCACCTCCCCAGGCTCGGCCTTCTACGCCGAGGCGAAACGCGTGTACGACGTGGGCCGCGCTCTGACCGAGGAGCAGCGCCAGACGGTGCTCTACTGGGCGGACAACCCCGGACAAACCGGCACGCCGGCCGGCCATTGGCTGGCCATCGGGAGCCAGCTGGTGGCCCAGCTTGGGCTCTCGGCGGAGCAGGCGGCCGAGATGTTCGTGCTGGTGACCCTCGCGCAGGCCGACGCCTTCACCGCCACCTGGCACGAGAAGTACCGACTGAGCCTCCTACGCCCCGTCACCTACATCCGGCGTCACATCGAGCCGTCCTGGACGCCGGCCATCGTCACGCCGCCGTTCCCGGAGTATCCGTCGGCGCACTCCGCCCAGTCGGCGGCAGCGGCCACGGTGCTCACGGCGCTGCTCGGGCCGGTGGCCTTCGAGGACAGCACCAACCTGGCGCTCGGGCATCCCGTGCGCCAGTACCGCTCGTTCCAGGAAGCGGCCGACGAGGCCGCCGAGTCGCGGCTCTACGGCGGCATCCACTTTCCCATGGCGAACGAGAACGGCAAGGCGCTGGGGCGCTGCATCGGGCGATCGGTGGTCGAGCGGCTCCGCACCCGGGCAGCGCCCCCTGGATGAGCCGACGGCGCGGTCTGGTTCTCACCCTCCTGGCCCTTGCGTGTGGCCGCGGCGTTGACCCCACATGGCACGAGGAAGACGGATACCGCTGGCGCGCGCTCGACGTCCCGCGGGGCGGCAGCCCGGGGTTCACGCTCCTCGATCCCTCTCGCACCGGTATCACCTTCGTCAACGCGGTTAGTGACTCCCTCCTGCTGCGGAACCGGGTTCTGGCCCAGGGCGGTGGGGCCTGCCTCGGCGACGTGGACGGCGACGGGCGGACGGACGTCTTTCTGGCCCGCACGGAAGGGCCGAACGCGCTCTATCGCAACCGTGGCGGATGGCGCTTCGAGGACATCACGGATCCTGCCGGCGTCGCGGCGCCCGACCGCTACTCCACCGGCTGCGCGTTCGCCGACGTGGACGGAGACGGCGATCTGGACCTGATCCTGGTCGCCCTCGGCGGGCCGAACGCGCTGTTCCTGAACCACGGCTCGGGTCAGTTCACCGAGCAGGGAGAGGACGCCGGCCTCACGTCTTCGGCCGGCAGCACCACCATCGCCGTGGCCGACGTGGACGGGGACGGCTGGCTCGACCTGTACGTCACCAACTACAAGGCCTACACCACCCTCGACAGCATCTCGCCGCAGCAGCGCGCCTTCGATCAGATCGCGCGCCAGGTCGGCCCTCGCCGGTTCGAGGTGCAGGAACGGTACCGCCGGGACTACAAGCTGGTGGATCGCGAAGACCTGGGCGGCATCAGTCTGGTGCAACGGGCCGACCCCGACTTCTTCTATCGGAATGACGGCACTGGCCGGTTCATCCGCGAGCCCATCGCCCGCAATCCGCGGTTCGTGGACGAGCAGGGCCGCCCGCTGACAGAAGAGCGGGAGGACTTCGGCCTCGCGGCCATGTTCGCGGACCTGGACGGCGACGGCGCGCCCGACCTCTACGTGGCCAACGACTTCGAGGACCCGGATCAGTTCTGGCGCAATGACGGTCAGGGGCATTTCCGCCTGGTGCCGTGGTACGCCGTGCGCTCCACCAGCAACTCGACCATGGCGGTGGACGTGGGGGACGTGAACCGGGACGGCCGGCCGGACCTCTTCCAGGTGGACATGCTGAGCCAGGACACCCGCCGGCTCAAGACCCAGATCCCGACGCACACGGCGCTGCCCAAGCGGCCGGGGCAGGGGGACGTCCGCCTGCAAATGCAGCGGAATACCCTCCACCTGAACCGTGGGGACGGCACCTTCGCTGAGGTCGCGCGCCTCGCGGGCGTGGGGGCTTCGGGGTGGTCCTGGTCCACCCTGTTCCTCGACGTGGACCTGGACGGGTGGGAGGACATCCTGATCGGCACCGGCCACGTGTGGGACCAGATGGATGGGGACACCCAGTACCGGCTGCGCAACCGGCTGCACGAGATCGACTGGCGGCGGATGCTGTACGAGTTCCCGCCGCTGCCGCTGCCCAACGTGGCGTTCCGGAACCGCGGTGACCTGACCTTCGAGGACGCGAGCCGCGCGTGGCGGTTCGACGTGGGAGAGGACATCTCCCACGGAATGGCGCTCGCCGATCTCGACGGTGACGGCGACCTGGACGTGGTCATCAACCGGCTCAGGGCACTGGCGGCCGTCCTGCGGAACAACGCCACCGCGCCACGGGTCGCCGTTCGACTGCGCGGCACCTCGCCGAACACGGGGGGCATCGGAAGCCGGGTGCGGGTGCTGGGCGGCGCGGTGCCGCTCCAGCAGCGAGAGGTCATCGCCGGGGGCCTCTACCTCTCGAGCTCGGAGGCCTTGCTGACCTTTGCCAC
>JACPAP010000253.1:1757-11352 GCA_016180765.1 Gemmatimonadota bacterium | reverse complement strand
CTGAAGGGGTTTCAGGCTGCAGCGGCAGGCCTGGCAGCGTGCCAGCCAGGGCAACGGGTCCGACGGGCGCTGGCGAGGTGCAGGTGGCTGGCGGGCGAAAGCTGCATGTAAGGGGCAACAAAGCCAGCGAGCTTCGCAGGGTTCGCGGTGGGCTTGCCGGTCCGTCGTTCCCGCCCCAACGCTTGACGTGGCAGGCGTTTGCCTGCCTCTTTGCGGGAGGTTGGGCACCGAGCAAACGCTGCGACCGTTGCAGTCTAGTGGCGCTGAGCTCGCAGCTCACTTACATGTTGAACTAAACCGCTGCGCGGTAGGGTGGTAGGGCGGAGACTCCTTCCAGTAGGGCCCGTGGTTCCGAATTGGTGATAGCTCGCCGCGGGTACTCGCCCGCGCCGTCGTGGGGTGCAGGTTCCTGAGGTTCCTCGGAGCCTGTCACCCTCACGACGGAGGACATCATGACCGAGTTGCGCCAGCGGATGATCGCCGATCTCCGCATCCGGAATTACTCCCCCCGCACCATCGACTGCTACACCCGCTGCGTGGCGGCCTTTGCCCGGTATTTCAGGCAATCGCCGCTGGCCCTGGGGCCCGAACAGATCCGGACGTACCAGACGTATCTGGTGGAGACCAAGCGGACCTCCTGGGCCGCGTTCAATCAGGTGGTGTGCGCCCTGCGGTTTCTCTACGGCACCACGCTGCAGCGGCCGGGGCTGATCGAGGACATCCCCTTCCCCCGCCAGCCGCACCGGCTGCCGGTCGTGCTGAGCCCGGCGGAGCTGGCGCGGTTTTTCACGGCCATCCCGAATCTGAAACACCGCACCGTGCTGATGACCATGTACGCCGCGGGGCTGCGGGTGTTGGAGGCGCTGCACCTGCGGGTCGCCGATGTGGACAGCGCCCGCCAGTGTCTGCGGGTCGAGCAGGGGAAGGGCCAGAAGGATCGCTACACCCTGCTGCCGCCCACGCTGCTCCAGCAGCTGCGCACGTACTGGCACGCCACCCGCCCAGCGTCGGTGTGGCTCTTCCCCGGCCGGCGGGCGGCGATGCCGCTCGACGCCACCGCCGTGCAGCGCCAGTGCGGCCCCGCCGCGGGGCGGGCGGGCCTGGCCAAGCGGGTGACCACCCACACCATGCGCCATTGCTTCGCCACCCACCTGCTGGAAGCGGGCACCGATCTGCGCACCATCCAGCAGTTGCTCGGGCACCGCAGCCTCCAGACCACGGCGGTCTACCTCCATGTGGTCACGCCGCGGGACGGGATCCCCCCCACCAGCGATCTCTTAGCGGGCACGGTGATCGGTAGCGCGCGCGGGTGAGCACCCCGCGGCCCACCGTGGCCGCGGTCGTGGCGCAGGCAGCGGACGCCTACCAGGCGCGGTACGGGAGCGCGCCGGCCCAACGGCGAATCTTCCGGGATCTCGTCGCCTGTCGCACCGCGGCGCTCGGCGGCCACAAACAGCAGTGCCCCCAGTGCGGCCACGAGGTGTTCACCTATAACTCGTGCCGTAACCGGCACTGTCCCACGTGTCAGGGCCCCGCCCGGGCGCGCTGGCTCGCGGCGCGCGCCGCGGAGCTGTTGCCGGTCCCCTACTTCCACGTGGTCTTCACCCTGCCGGCCCCGCTCGCTCCACTCGCCCTGCACAACAAACGCGTGGTGTATGGGCTCCTGTTTCGGGCCGTGGCCCTCACGCTGCGCACCATCGCCCGCGATCCGCAGCACCTCGGCGCGGACGTCGGCTTCCTGGCCGTGCTGCACACCTGGGGCCAGACCCTCCAACATCATCCCCATCTCCACTGCGTGGTGCCGGGCGGCGGCCTGAGCCGCGACGGGAGCCGGTGGATCCCCAGTGGCTCCCACTTCTTCCTGCCGGTCCGCGTCCTGAGTCGGCAGTTCCGCCGCACCTTCCTCCGCCTGCTCCGGGCGGCGTACCGGCAGGGGAAGTTGCGCTGCCGCGGGTCGCTCGCCCGCCTGGCCGACCCCACCGCTTGGCGCCACTGGCTCGAACCGCTCGAGCGCACCGAGTGGGTGGTCTATGCCAAACCGCCCTTCGGCGGGGCGCGCCAGGTGCTCAAGTACCTGGCGCGCTACACCCACCGGGTCGCCATCAGCAACCAGCGCCTGGTGGCCATCACCGACGGCCGGGTCAGCTTTCGATGGAAGGACTACGCCCACGGGCACCAGCACCGCACGATGACCCTCGACGCCGTCGAGTTCCTGCGGCGCTTCCTGCTCCACCGCCTCCCCCGGGGCTTCCAGCACATCCGCCACTACGGGGTGCTCGGCAACCGCCGGCGCGCCGCGGCCCTCGCGCGCATCCGGGTCCTCCTGGGTGCACCGCCGGGACCCGACGCCCCCGAGCACGCGGACCGTGGCGACGAAGGCCCACCGCGCGACGCCTGCCCCCAGTGTGGCACCGGCCGCCTGGTCGTGGTGGCGACCCTCGCGCCCGTCGACGCCCCTCACCCTCGCGCAGGCCCGCCCGCATGGAATACGTCATAGCGGTGGCCGCGACTCCGTGGCTCTCCCCGCTCCCCACCCGCCTGGGGAAACCCGCCGGTGCGTCCACCTCGCCGCATACGCCCCGCAAGACCCCGTCCCCTGCCGCCTCGCGCCAGGCTCCCCTGACCGCACCTTTCCGCCTGCCACCCGACGCCGCTCCTGCCCCCACCCCCGCCAGCACAGGCAACGGCATTCAAGCCCCATAGCGCGTAGCGCGCAGCGGCTCAGTCCAACAGATTGTATCCGGAATGCTCACGCTCCTCGCACGGGCCAGTGCGTCGCGCCGGGGCACCATCCGTGCGCACCCGTGAGCACTCCGGATACAATCCTGTACGTTAGGACGCCGCCAGTAGGGGGTTGCGGCGGGTGGCAGTATTACATATGGTACCATGTGGCGCACCGGCTGGTGCTGGACACCAACGTCCTCGTGGCGGGCCTGCGTTCCCGCAGAGGAGCATCGTACCGAGTTCTGCGCCTCATCGAGTACGGTAGGGTTCGGCCCGTACTGTCCGTTCCGCTCGTGTTCGAGTACGAGGAGGTCTTGAAGCGAGAGGCTGGCGTGCTTCTGCTCAGGAGGGAGGATCTGGACGCCGTTCTGGACGATTTGTGCGCGCTCGGCGAACGGCGGGCGATACACTACCTGTGGCGTCCGACCCTTCGGGACCCCCACGATGAGTTGGTGCTGGAAGTGGCCGTCGCGGCCGGGGGCATTCCCATCGTCACGCACAACGTCAAGGATTTCACGGGGAGTGAGCACTTTGCCGTGCCGATCTACACGCCCCGGGATTGGCTGATAGCGATAGGAGAGAAGCGATGAGCGCGCTGAGTCTCAGGTTACCGGAATCGCTCCACCGCAAGGTACGGGAACTGGCGGAGCGGGAGGACATCTCCATCAACCAGTTCATCGCGACCGCGGTGGCCGAGAAGATGTCAGCGCTGCTCACGCTGGAGTATCTCGAAGAAAGAGCCAGCCGCGGCAGTCGCGCGCATTTCCGCTCGATTCTGCGCCGCGTTCCCGATGTTCCGCCGCTCCCTGGAGATGAGTGGCCTCCTGCCAGCGAGGCGGCGTCTAACCAGCGTTTGCAGCCGTCGAAGGCGCGGCGCGGAACCAAGGCGCGCAAGGGTAAGAAGTGAGCGCGGCGCCGCGCCTTCGCGGCTGAAACGCGGTCCGTTAGGGCGCTCCAGACTTTTCAAGGACGCATTCAGCAGGAGGCGGACAATTAGCTGCAGGCGTATTCTGCCACTCGTCACTGCCGCGGCGTTTGGAATCGTCTCAACCGGAACTGCGCAGGCACGAGAGTCCACACCGACTCCGCCGTGACCGCCCCAACTCTATTGTCAACCGGTATTACGAGGCCAGATGGCGAATGCTGTTTGGTAACCTGAATGAGGCCAGGGAATTGCTGCACGGGATCCTGGTCGCTGGTGGGACAACCACGCTGCCCTATCTACCCGATACACGGTGGAGCTGGCCACCTCTAAGGACCTTCGAACAGAAGGCGCGCTTTTACCTTGCGGTGGCAAATGACCTGGCTGGCGACCGTGACAGAGCAATAATGGAGTACCGGGCGCTCCTGAGCCTACCAGAAGCCCAATTGGTAGTTCCGGCCCTATGGCCCCCTGGGAGGCGAATCGACCTACGGCCGTACATCGCGAGCTTCCTTCGTACACCTTTTCAGGGGGGCATCTTCGAGGCGTATCGAGCGTCCCTCGGCATGGGGAGGTGAGCACGCGTGGCCATCCGGTCTGAGACGACTACTGTGCAGAGCGCCCTAACGAGCCGCTGCACCTGACGGTCGCCTGCGGCGTCCGCACTTGAGCGGCATGGCGTTAGCGCGCCCAAGTGGGGCGGTGCTGTGCTACGGCATGCGTTATAATACCTGGTGTGATACGCTCCTTCGCGGATGGCGCCACCGAGGACCTGTTCAACGGGATCGATAGTCGCCGGGCGCGCCGAGCGTGTCCCAAGGCGCTGTGGCCAGTGGCTCGCCGCAAGCTGACGCAGCTCAACCGGGTCCGTACTCTTGCGGAGTTGAGCATCCCACCTGGGAACCGGCGGGAGCGGCTGGCGGGCGACCGCGAGGGTCAGCACAGCATTCGGATCAACGGGCAATACCGGGTTTGCTTCCGGTGGGAGGACGGCTATGCCGACGACGTCGAAGTCACGGACTACCACTAAAAGGCGTGCGGGAAAGCCCCTGGTCCGGCGGCGCCTGCCCACGCACCGCCCGCCGACCCACCCGGGTGAGATGCTGCTCGAGGAGTTCCTGAAGCCGCTGGGGATCACCCAGTCGACTTTCGCGGCCCGGCTCGGAGTGTCCTTCCCCCGCCTGAACGAGGTGATCAACGGGAGGCGGAGCGTAACGCCCGATACGGCACTGCGCCTTGCGCGGGTCACCGGCATGAGTGCGGACTTCTGGCTGGGCTTGCAGCAGGATTGGGATCTGTGGCACGCGCTGCGCTCAGACGAGGCCGCCGAGATCGCTCACCTGAAGCCGTTGGCGCATGCCGGATGAGGGCGCGCTAACAAGCGGCGAGCCTGTGCGAAAACACCGTTGTGAGCACGCCTAAGTTGTTGATTTGCAACGCTGCCACTGCTGCCAAAGTGGCGTTTTCACACAGGCTCCGGCTGGACCTGCCGGCTAGCGGTTGGGGCGAACATCCATTCGCTGTCTATCGGATCGACCAACCAGCACCGGCAGCTTCTGATCCTGTCGCTTGGGCTCTGGCCGGTCATCACGGCGCTCCCAGCATTTCTTGTAGCGCTCGGCATCAATGCAGGTCTGGCGCGTGCGTTCTGGAGCGGGCAGGCCAAGTAGCGCAGTAGTGTGTGGCCTAACACGCGGTGAGACCGTGTGAAAACTCGCGGTAAGTGAGCACTGATTGCGCGGTTGCCGCCTGGAGGCTGAATAGGGGCGGTCGAGAAGACAGAAAGGCGGTCGGTGGGGCGCTCAGGCCCGGGACGGCGCCCCCGGCCCCTCCGTCCCCGCCTCGGCCTGATCCTGCCGCTCCAGCTCCCGCAGATACTCCAGCTCCCGCAGATACCGCGCGATCGTGCGGTCGATGTCCCGCTGCAGCGTCGCCAGGCGGGCCGGCGGGTAGCTCCGATCCCGCGCATTCACCGCCCGGAACTTGCTGCCGTCAATGGCCAGCAACTCCCCGCCAAAGAGGTCGAGCCGCCGACACAGGAGGATGAACTCCCGGCACACGCTGGCCCCGACTCGCCTCGAGGCATTGAAGGAGGTTCAGGCTCGGCTCTCGCGGCTGGACGTCCAATACAAAGAGCTGCTACGCATCAACGAAGAGTTACTCGCTACAGATCCCATTCTGCCCCGAGCATCATTCGACCCCGATACGGCACTATTACAGTCCGGAGAGGAAAAGAGGCAATCACAATCAAGCTAAGACGGGCCGACCCCGCGGTTCCGATCAGGGTTAGGGGATCCGCTGCAACAGCAGCGTACCATTCAGGCTCCAAGAACGATGATGATGAGCGGCGTACCAAGCTCAAGGCGCAGATGGAATCACCGGTCGATCGAGGACTAAGGCCAACAAGGTCACCATCATCAGGAAGAAGCTCGTTGAGCATCCTTCGGATACTTATCCAATGGGCCGACAGTCCGTCCCATCCGTCGCCCGGGACGACCATGGATGTTGTAGGTTACGTTGTACGTTACGCCGCCACGGTTGGCCGTGGTGCGTGAAGAAATACGCATGTTCCGACGCCAGATTTCCTCAAAGCGTGACGACATAGTGGTCTTTGAGATCCTCCGCGACTCGGCGTGTGCGGAGTGTGGGGAGCCGTTGGGTCGTGGTCGGTGGCTACGGTTGGAAGCGGATCGGCCACTCTGCCTCGCTTGTGCGGACCTGTCCCATCTCGTCTTCCTGCCGCGGGGCGATGCTGCCCTCACGCGCCGTGCCGCCAAGCACTCGACGCTGCATGCCGTCCTGGTCCGGTTCAGTCGGACCCGGAAGCGCTACGAGCGGCAGGGTACTCTCGTCGAGGAGGCCGCGCTTGCGCGGGCGGAGCAGGAGTGCCTCGCCGATGCCGAGGCGCGGGCCCGTGCGCGGGAGCGGGCCGCCCAGCGCCAGACCGTTCGCGACGCGCAGTACGTGAAGCAGTTTGCTGAACGGATCGGCGCCCTCTACCCCCGTTGTCCGGAGGCCGAGCGCGACGTCATCGCGGAGCATGCCTGCCTCAAGTACTCTGGCCGGGTGGGGCGCACGGCTGCCGCCAAGCGATTCGAAGCGGAAGTGATCGATCTGGCCGTCCGCGCCCACGCCCGACACGCCCACACACGATACGACCAGCTGCTCGGCACCGGGTGGGAGCGCCAGCAGGCGCGGGCGGCGGTTGCTGCCGAGGTTGAGCAGGTCGTTGAGCGTTGGCGCACGGGGTGCCGCGGCAGGTGAGCTACTGCGTCAGCGATGGCGCCGTCCCTGGTTGCGGGTCCAGTTCCTGCCGGGCCGAACGTAAGGGTGGCGTCTGGCTGACGTGGCTTTTCCAGCCGGCCCGTCTGTGATAGAATCGTGGAGCCGGAAACCACCTGAACGGGCCCCTCTCGCACGTGCCACTGGGGAGATTGCCATGATTCGAACGTCGTTCACGCTCGCGGCCGCCGGGCTCTGCCTCCTCTCCGCGCGCCCTGTCGCCGCCCAGGCGCCGGTCTACCGGTCCGCCTACCACGACTATCGGGTCGTCACCGTCGTGGACGGACTCGAGCACCCGTGGTCCATTGCCTTCCTTCCCGGTGGTGACATGCTGGTCACGGAACGGCCGGGGCGGCTCCGCATCGTCCGCAACGGTGCCCTCGTGGACGCTCCGGTGCCAGGTGTACCCGCGGTCTTTGCCCGAGGACAGGGCGGACTGCTGGATGTGGTCCCTCATCCCGATTTCGGCTCGAACCGCCTCATTTACCTGAGCTTCTCGAAACCGTACCCCGACAGTGGAGCCACCACCGCGGTGGTGCGCGGCCGGTTCGAGAACGACCGCCTCACCGAGGTGCAGGAGATCTTCGTGGCGCAGTCCCGAGGCGCCGGGCATTACGGCTCGCGCCTGGCATTCGATCGCAACGGTTTTCTCTTCATCACCGTCGGGGACCGCCAGGCGCCGCCCCGCGGAGACCTGGAGGCTCATCCGGCCCAGGATCTCTCCAACCACCACGGCACCATCAACCGACTCCATGACGATGGCCGGGTGCCGGCCGATAACCCCTTCGTCAGTCGCCCCGGCACGCGCCCGGAAATCTGGAGCTACGGACACCGGAATCCGCAGGGGCTCGCGATTCACCCGGAGACCGGAGACCTCTGGGCCACCGAGCACGGCCCTCAGGGCGGCGATGAGCTGAATCTGATCCGGCAGGGCCTGAATTACGGCTGGCCCGTGATCGGGTACGGTGTGAACTACGGAAGCGGCGCCGTGATCCACGTGGGCACGCATCGGGAGGGCATGGAAACCCCGGTCCACGTCTGGGTGCCTTCCATCGCCACCTCGGGGCTGTTGATCTACACCGGTGATCGCTTTCCGGAATGGAAGGGCAACCTGTTCGTGGGAGGCATGGCCGGCGAGCAGCTGGCCCGCCTCACGATGGATGGGCAGCGGGTGCGGATCGAAGAGACGCTGGTCCACCGCATGGGCCGCATCCGGGACGTCCGCCAAGGGCCGGACGGGTATATCTACCTGGCCATCGACGACCGGCAGGGAAGGCGGACACCCATCGTCCGGCTGGAGCCGGCCGGCAGGAACTGACGCAGGCCGGGCGTCCTGAAGACGCAGTCCTCGCACCCTCGCTCGTCGCGGGAACGGTATCGCGGCTTCGTTGACGACTACCGGCACCGGCGGCTCGACGACTCCGCCGAGGCTGGCGGCGAGGTAGCGGCGTCGGACGGCCGCCGCCCGCCCAGCGGGAAGCGGCGCGAGTACCTGCGCGACTATCTGCGCTGGCTCTGGCCGCATCGGTACGCCACCGCCGCCGTCTTTCTCTTCGCCCTGGTGGCCGCGGGTCTCCAGATGATCGAGCCGCTGTTCATGCGGTTCATCATCGATCGCGTCCTCCTCAACACCGGGCTGGATACCGCGTCGCGGCTGTCCCGCCTCAACCTGGCGGGCGCCGCGTTCGTCGCGGTCATCATCCTCTCCAACCTGGTCGGCGCCCTCAAGGACTATCGCCAGCGCCTGCTCAACACCCGGGTCATCCTGTCTCTCCGCCGGTCGCTCTACAAGCGGTTGCTCCACCTACCGCTCCCGACGCTCTGGGAGATGAAGACCGGCGGCATCCTGTCCCGTCTCACGGGCGACGTGGAAACCACCACCGGCCTGCTCCAGATGGCCATCGTGTCGCCCGCCATCTCCATCGTTCGGCTGTTGATCGCCATCGGCGTGCTCCTGCTGCTCAACTGGCGCCTGGCGATGGCGGCGATTCTGGTGATTCCGGGCGCGATGCTGATGAGCTTCGTCTTCGCCCGGCGCATCCGGCCGATCTACCGGTCGGTCCGCAAGGACGTGGAGCAGATTGACGGCCGAGTGGGCGAGACCTTCTCGGGGATTCGGGTGGTGCGCGCGTTCCGGCGGGAGATGTGGGAGCTGTTCGACTACATGCTGGGCCGGCACACCGTACTGCGGAAGGAGCTGTTCGCGCACCGCCGGGAGCTGGTGCTGTGGACGTCCTGGGGCCTGCTGCAGGCCGGCGTCAGCGTCGTCATCGTGTGGTTCGGCGGGTACATGAACGTGCTGGGCGCGGCCTCCATCGGCGACATCATGGCCTTTCAGTGGTACACCTTCCTGCTGATGGGACCGGTGTGGAACATCGTCAATTCGTTTTCCGAGCTGCAACGGTCGCTGGCGGCCATGGAGCGGGTGTTCGAGGTGCTGGCGATGCCCGACGACAAGCCGGACCGGGCCGACGCGCGTCCCGCGCCGCCCGTGGTGCGCGAGATCGAGTTCCAGAAGGTCGAGTTCGCCTATCGCGAGGGCCACCCGGTAGTGCACGATTTCACCGTGACCGTCCCCGGTGGGTCGGTGGTGGCCCTGGTGGGCCGCAGCGGCGCCGGCAAGACCACGGTGACGGACCTGGTGGCGCGGTTCCACGACCCCACCGG
>JACPAP010000253.1:0-1733 GCA_016180765.1 Gemmatimonadota bacterium | reverse complement strand
TGGTCAACGGGTCCGACATTCGGGATTTCCGGCTACGGACCTACCGGGACTTGCTGGCGATCGTTCAGCAGGACGTGTTCCTGTTCGACGGCTCGGTCCGGGACAACATCGCCTACGGCCGCCATGAGGCCACCGACGCCGAGGTCGAGGACGCGGCCCGGCGCGCCAACGCGCACGAGTTCATCGCCCGGCTGCCGGATGGCTACGGGACGTTCATCGGCGAGCGGGGGGTCAAGCTCTCGGGCGGCCAGCAGCAGCGGCTGGCCATTGCCCGGGCCCTGGTGGCGGCGCCCCAGATCCTGATCCTGGACGAAGCCACCAGCAACCTGGACACGGAGAGCGAGCAGCTCATCCAGGCGTCCATGGCCACACTGCTCGCCGGGCGTACCACGTTCGTGATTGCCCATCGCCTGTCCACGGTCCGCCGCGCGGACCTGATCCTGCTGATGGAAGAGGGCCGCATCAGCGAGCGGGGGACTCACGCGGAGCTCATGGGGGCCCGCGGCGTCTACTACGACATGGTGGTTCGTCAAATGGAATCCCACGGCGAGCCCGGCGAGGACCTGTGGCCGGAGGTTGATCTGCGAGAAGCGGGGAGCTAGCGCGGAGGGTACGCTAGCGGCGTTCTGCTCCTTCCCGCGCTCGGCGCCGAGGGGCTACCTTCGGCGCCATGAGAGCCTTCCCCATCCGAACACCGGTCTGCATCCGAACACCCGTCTGCCTGGTCGCCGTCCTGATGCTCGCGGGCTGCCGCGAGCGGAGCGCGGCGCCGAGCGGTGGCCGGTACCAGGACCTGGTCGCGCTGTTTCAGGAGTGGCGGACGTTTCAGCAGCCCAAGCTGTTGGACGGCGTGCCCGACTACTCCGCCGGCGCCATGAGGGCGCAGCGCCGCGAGCTGAGCACCTACCAGAGCCGGCTCACCGCGATTGACCCCAGCGGCTGGCCCGTGGCCCAGCAGGTGGACCACCACCTGGTCCGGGCCGAGATGAACGGCCTCGAGTTCGACCACCGGGTGCACCGCCCCTGGGCCAGGAACCCGGGGTTCTACGTGACGGTTTTCCCCTCGCAGAGCGACCAGCCGGCCCGCGAGGGCCCCCACGCGTACGGCAGCCTCGAGCTGTGGACCTACGCCTTCCCACTCACGGCGGAGCGCGCCGCTCAACTGAGCGCACAGCTCAAGACCATCCCCCCGCTGCTGGATCAGGCCCGAGGCAACCTGATCGAGAACGCCCGGGACCTGTGGATCATGGGCATCCGAAGCGTGAGCCAGCAGAGCGCGACCCTGGCGGCCCTCGCGGCGCAGGTGGCGGGTTCGACCCCGGAGCTTGAGGCGGATGTCCAGCGCGCCCGCGAGGCGACGGACGCCCTCCGTGTCTGGCTCGAAGCCCAAGCCGCCTCGAAGACGGGGCCCTCCGGGGTGGGCAGAGACAACTACGACTGGCACCTGAAGAACGTCCAGCTGGTTCCCCACACCTGGCAGGAAGAGGTGACCATCATGCGCCGCGAGCTGGCCCGCGCCCTCGCCGGGCTCGCGCTCGAGGAGCACCGCAATCGCAGGCTCCCGCAACCCGTGCCGGTGGCCAGCGCTGCGGAGCACAGCCGCCGGTTCAACGCCGCGGTCACGGAGTACCTGGCATTCTTAACCTGAATCCGGCGTCATTCCCATTGACGGGCTTCCCGAATCCTTGTCTGGACGCGTGATTTGGGGTAGTTTTCAGCCGTTGGGGTCTCAT
>JACPAP010000252.1 GCA_016180765.1 Gemmatimonadota bacterium | reverse complement strand
TCCCGATGACCGCCACCTGCTGCATGCCCTGCGTGCGGCCGGGCTTTCGGCCGAACCGGTGGTCTGGGAAGATCCGCACTACGACTGGTCCGCCGCGCGGCTGGCCGTGATCCGGTCCGCCTGGGACTACTCGTTCCGCCGGGAGCAATTCGTCGCCTGGGCCGAGCGCGCGGCGGCGAGCACCGAGCTGTGGAACTCCGCTCGGCTGGTCCGATGGAACACCCACAAGAGCTATCTCTGCGACTTGATGGACCGCGGCGTCTCGGTCGTGCCGACGATCGTCCTGCGAGCAGGCTCGGGCGTGACGTTGGAGAAGATCCTGGAGCGACGGGGATGGGACGACGCCATCGTCAAGGCGGCCGTGGCGCAATCCGGGCGGTACGCGCTGTTCGTTCCGCGCGGGCAGCGCCCCGCAGGACAGGCGCACCTGGAACGGTTGTTACCGTACGAGGACATGTTGGTGCAGCCGTACCTCCCGTCCGTGGCGACGGTGGGCGAGCTTTCCCTGGTGTTGGTGGACGGGGAATGCACCCATGCGGTGCGAAAGCGCGCCGCCGCCGGCGACTTCCGGGTGCACGACGACTACGGCGGCACGGTCGAGCTGGAGCATCCGGGCGAGTCCCACCTCGCCACCGCACGCGCCGCGCTCGATGCGGTGGGCGAGCCGGTGCACTATGCGCGGGTGGACCTGGTGGAGGGCCCGGCCGGGCAGCCCATGATCATGGAGTTCGAGTTGGTCGAGCCCGAGTTGTTCTTGCGGAACTCCAGCGCCGCCGTGGAACGATTCGTGGCGAGCATCCTGCGGTATCTGACCGGCGCGGGGCGAGCGTGCGGCTAGGTCCCGACGGGCGCGTTGGTGCCCATGGTTCGGACGCGATGGCCCGCCGGCGGAAGCACCACAGCGACCAGAGGGACCTACCCGCGCGCTCGCCCCGCGCCGGACCTCACGCTGCCACCACCGGATTCCGCAGAACCCCAACGCCCGGGATCTCAACCTCCACGACGTCCCCTGCCACCAGCGGCCCAATGCCCGCCGGTGTGCCGGTGAGCACCAGGTCGCCCGGCTCCAACGTCATGATCCGCGAGATGTAGGAGAGCACCAGCGGAATAGGGAATGCCATGTCGCTGGCCTTGCCCTGCTGCCGGAGCTGGCCGTTCACCCGGCAGCGAACCTCCAGCTTGGTGAGATCGCCCAGGTCCTTGACCGGCACGACCCGCGGCCCCACGGGGCAGAACGTGTCGAACCCCTTGGCTCGGGTCCACTGCCCGTCCGACTTCTGGAGATCGCGGGCCGTGATGTCGTTGGCGCAGGTGACGCCGGCGATGCCGGCCAACGCCGGTTGCTCGCTCACCCGCTTGAGCCGCGCGCCGATCACCACCGCGATCTCGCCCTCGTGCTCCACCCGTTGTGACTGCGGCGGCAGCACGATGGGCTCCCCGTCGCCGATCACCGCGGAGGAGGGCTTGAGGAAGATCAGCGGCTCTTTGGGCATGGGATTGCCCAGCTCCTTGGCATGCTCGGCGTAGTTGCGGCCAACGCAAACGATCTTGGAAGGAGAAACGATCCTGGACATGGGATACCCTGGCGTGCGGTTGAGTCAGGGCACAAGCTAATTCCGTGACCGTCTGGATCACACTCACGTCACTCGCGGGCGGCCTCGCCCTCCTCGCCCTGGGAGGCGAGGCATTGATCCGCGGCGCCGTATCGGTGGCCCGTCAGGCCCGCCTGAGTCCCGCCGTCATCGGGCTCACCATCGTCGCCATGGGGACTTCCCTGCCGGAGCTGTCCGTGAGCCTGCTCGCGGCCGCCGATGGCCGGGGCGATATCGCCATGGGTAACGTGGTCGGCTCCAACATCTTCAACGTCGCGGCCATCGTCGGCCTGACCGCCCTGGTGCGACCCATCCAGGTCCACCTCACGGCCGTGAAGCTGGAATGGCCGTTCATGTTCACCGCCCTGTTCGTCTGCCTCCTGCTGGCGCGGGACGGCTTCATTGACCGGCTCGAAGCCGGTTTCTTCCTGGTGGCGCTCCTGCTGTTCACCGGCTACGCCGTCCGGGTGGCGCGGACCGGGCTCACGGCGTCCGACGAGGCAGAGCTGGCCGACGAGGTGCAGCGCCGAGCCATCGCCCAGCGGGTCGCCGTGGATGTCGGCCTGATCGTACTGGGACTGGTGCTGCTCGCCGTGGGCGCCCGCTTCCTGGTTGCCGGTGCGGTGACCATCGCCCAGTTCGCCGGGCTCAGCGAGCGCGTGATCGGACTCACCATCGTCGCGGCCGGCACCAGCCTGCCCGAGCTGGCGGCCTCGGTCGTCGCCGCGCGTCGCGGCCAGCCGGACATCGCCCTGGCCAACGTCATCGGCTCCAACGTCTTCAACGTCCTGGGCATTCTCGGTGTGGTGGGCCTGGTCGAGCCCCAGGCCGTGAACCCGCAGATTGTCGCGAGCGACAACTGGTGGATGGTCGGGACCGCCTTCGTGTTGCTGCCGCTGATGGCCACGGGGATGCGGGTGAGCCGGCTGGAGGGACTCGCGCTGCTGGCGGCGTACGTGACCTACGTGGCACTGCTGTTGTAAGCATGCTCCTGCTTACGACTGGTGTTCCGGTTGACGGACCAATGCGTGAGGGGTGAGGGGAAGGGGGGACCCCTCACCCCTTCCGCCTTTCGACCGGGATCAGCACCGGCTCCAACACCTTCCACACATTGTCCGCCAGGCGGCGCTGCCCCGCCGCCGTGGGATGGATCCCGTCCGCCTGATTCAGCTCCCGCACCGCCGCCACGCCCTCAAGCAGGAACGGCACGAGGGCGGCGTTGTTGCGGCGGGCGAGCTCGGGGAAGATCGAGCGGAATTCGGTGGTGTATCGCTCCCCCAGGTTGGGGGGCGCCTGCATCCCCGCGATCACGATGTCCACCTCAGGGTACGCGGCACGGGTACGATCCATGATCTCCTGAAGGTCCCGGCGGGTGGCATCGAGATCCTGGCCGCGCAGCGCGTCGTTTGCCCCCAACTCTAGCACCAGGACGCTCACCGGTTGCTGGAGCAGCCAGTCAATCCGTCGCAGTCCGCCCGCGGAGGTCCCGCCGCTCTCGCCCGCATTGATCACCCGGAACCTCAGGCCGGCCGAATCCATCTTCTGCTGGATGAGCCCAGGATACGCCTCGGACTCGCTCAAACCGAGGCCCGCGGTGAGGCTGGTGCCGAGGAACAGCACGACGGGCAGGTCGGTCGCGGCGGATACGGCGGGCTCGGCGGCCGCCCGCTCGGAGTCCCGACCTGGCTCCGCGCGCTCGCCGCAAGCGAGCGCTCCAACGAGACTCAGGAGGAGCGCGTATCGCACGCGATGAAGCTAATGACGGTGCTATCTTTGTGGCCATGATGATCGTCGCCCAGGGACTCGCGCAGACCTTCTCCAGCGCCGGCCGGCCGCTCACGGTACTCAAGGACATCGATTTGAGGGTTGAGCCCCAGGGCTTCGTGGCTATCGTAGGGCCCTCCGGCAGCGGAAAGACCACGCTGCTGGGGCTCCTGGCCGGGCTGGACCGCCCCAGCGCAGGATCGGTGACGCTGGACGGGCAGAACCTGAACCACCTCAGCGAGGACCAGCGAGCCAGGTTTCGCGCCGAGAACGTGGGCTTCGTGTTTCAGACGTTCCAGCTGATTCCGACACTCACCGCGCTGGAGAACGTCTTGGTGCCGATCGAGCTCCGGGGCGCGATGCGAGATGGCGGCTCCGCGCGGGCCGAGCAGCGGGCCGTGCAATTGCTGGGGCGCGTCGGGCTGGCGGACCGGATCCATCACTATCCCGCGCAGCTCTCGGGCGGCGAGCAGCAGCGGGTGGCGATCGCTCGCGCTTTCGCCGGGGACCCCAAGATCCTGTTCGCCGACGAGCCGACCGGCAATCTCGACGCCGACACCGGCCACGCCGTGATCGATCTCCTGGTCGAGCTCAACCGCGAGGCGCGGGCCACGCTGGTGCTGGTGACGCACGACCCAGAGCTGGCCCGCCGCGCGCGTCGCGTGATTCGACTCTCGGGCGGGCGCATCGTCTCGGACACGCCCACCGACCCCGCCTCGTGACCTGGTTTACGCTCGCCATGGCGCGCCGCGAAGGCCGCGGCAGCCGGCGCCGCCTGGCGCTCTATATGAGCTCGATCACGCTGGGCGTGGCGGCGCTGGTGGCCATCAACTCCTTCCGGAAGAACGTCACCACCGCCATCAGCGCCCAGGCGCGCGAGGTCCTGGGGGCGGACCTGGAGCTCTCGAGCCGGCGCGGCTTCGATTCCGTCATCCAGGGGGTGCTCGACTCCACGGCGCGGAGCGGGGTCCCCGTCTCGCGAGTCACCAGCTTCGCCTCCATGGCCCTGGCCCTGCGAAGCGGCGGCACCCGGCTGGTGGAGGTGCGGGCGATCGAAGGCGGGTACCCCTACTACGGCGCCATCGAGACCGAGCCCGCGAACGCCTGGACCCAACTCTCTGCCGGGCGCAACGCGCTGGTGGATCCGGCCCTGCTCATCCAGTTGGACGCCGCGCTCGGCGACACCCTCGCCGTGGGAGAGATGCATTTCGTCATCATCGGCGCGGTGGTGAAGTATCCGGGAGACATCGCCCTCCGGACGGCGATCGGCCCCCGGGTGTACATCCCCGCGGCCCACCTGGAGGACACGCAGCTGCTCCGCACCGGAAGCCTGGCGCGCTACCTGGCGTATCTCAAGCTCGATCCGCCCGCCGAGGTGCAGCGGTTCCTGAATCGCAACAACCAGACCTTCCGCCAACACAACGTTGGTTACGACACCGTGGCCGAGCGCGAGTCGGAGCTGACCAACTCGCTGGACGTCCTGGCGCGGTTCCTGGGCCTGGTGGGCCTGGTGGCGCTGCTCCTGGGCGGCGTCGGCGTCGCCAGCGCGGTCAACGTGTTCGCCAAAGAGAAGCTGGAGATCGCGGCGATCCTCCGGTGCCTGGGCGCGACCCAGCGGACGGTGTTCGCCATCTACCTGCTGCAGGCGGGCGCCATGGGCTTGTTGGGGGCGGCGTTGGGCGTGGTGCTTGGCATGGTCGTCCAATGGCAGTTGCCGCGCTTGCTGGCCGACTTCCTGCCGATCGCGGTCCCCGTGGGCGTGGACTATCCGTCCATCGTGGTTGGCTTAGGTGTCGGCGTGTGGGTGGCCCTGGTGTTCGCGCTCCTCCCGCTGCTCTCGATCCGTGACGTGTCGCCGCTCGCGGCGATCCGGAAGGACTTCGAGCCCGCGGCCCCCGTGCCCCGGGGTCAGCGGATCACCGGCTACGTCGCCATCGCGGGGAGCATTCTGGCGCTGAGCCTCTGGCAGGCGCCGCGCCTGGAGAGTGGGGTGAACTTCGCCCTGGGCGTGGGAGCCACCACCCTCCTGCTCTGGATCAGCGCGGCGCTGCTGACCCGGACCGTGCGGCGGTTTTTCCCCCGCCGGGCGCGCTACGAGGTCCGCCAGGGGGTCGCCAATCTGTTTCGACCGCACAACCAGACCACCGCAGTAACGCTCGCCGTGGGGTTCGGGATCTTCTTGATCGCGACGCTGTATGTGGCGCAGCGGAACCTGCTGGATCAACTTCGGCTCGATACCCGCCCGAACCGG
>JACPAP010000251.1 GCA_016180765.1 Gemmatimonadota bacterium | reverse complement strand
GTACTTCACCTGCCCGGTAGCCGGATCGGTGACCTCCACGGGCTGCGTGGGGTTGAAGACCGCGACGTTCTGGAACACGCCGCCTTCGAAGCCCCCTTCCGTCTCGTAGGGGAGATAGTCGTTCATGACCTGCGAGGCCGTGAGGTTGACGCCGAAACGCAAGCGGTTGTCCAGGGCCCGATGGGTGGCATTGAGCCGCCCTTGATACCGCGTCAAGGCGCTGCCGAGCACCACACCTTGCTGATTCAGGTAATTGAGCGAGGCACGATACTGCGTGCTCTGGGTCCCGCCGGCGAACGACAAGTTGTGATTGGTCGTGACGGCGGTGCGAGTCACCGCGCGCTCCCAGTCCGTATTGGCGCTCCCCTGTCCCGCCAAACGATCGGGGGTGAGAAGTCCAGCGGCCACCTGTTGCTGAATGAACTCGCGGTATTGATCCCCGTTCAGCAGGTTCAGGTACCGTGCGGGAGTCGCCATCGCCACGTAACTGTCGTACTCCATGGTCGCCTCGCCGCCGGCGACGCCTTTCTTGGTCTCGATCAGGATGACGCCGTTGGCGGCCCGGCTGCCGTAGATGGCCGTGGCGGACGCGTCCTTGAGCACCGTGATCGAGGCGATATCGGCCGGATTGAGCAGGTTCAGCGGGTTCCGGGACAGCGAGGGCGCACCACCGATGCCGATGCCGGTCGCTTCGGTCGCTCGGTTGTCGATGGCGACCCCATCAATCACATACAAGGGCTCGTTGCTGGCGCTGATGGACGTCCCGCCGCGAATGCGGACCTGCACGCCGGCGCCGGGCTCGCCGTTGTTGAGCGTGATTTGCAGGCCGGCGGCGCGCCCCTGGATCATGTCGTTGACGTTGGGCACGACCCCGACGTTGGCCGCGTCCGGGTTGATGGTCGCGACCGATCCGGTGATCGCTTCGCGGCGCTGGGTGCCGTAGCCGGTCACCACCACCTCCTCCAGCACCGCGATCTGCGCCACCATGGCAAACTGGAGCGTGGCCGTGGCACCGGCGGCGACGGCCACCGCCTGCATCTGCGGGCCGTACCCGATGCGCGCCACCCGAACCCGGTGGGTCCCGACGGGCACGCCTGAGAGCGTGAAGCCACCGTCGGCTTGGGTGACCACAATGCGCGGCGTGCCTTCGATCATGACGGTGACCTCGGCGATGGGGCGCTGCGTCGCGAAATCCACGACCCGCCCGGTGATCGCGCCGGTTTGCCCCTGCGCGTCGATGGGCACCGCCCAGAACAGACCGCCGACCAGCGCGGGAACGAGAGAACGGAACAGTGGCATAGGTCTGCCCTCGAGAAGGGTGGGAGTGAGGACTGCCTACTTCATCATCACTTAATCCTTAGAACATCCGACGGCGGGCAACGGTTGTCAAGCAACGCTCGCATATGGCCCGGGTTTATGTATACATTGGCCAGTGCGGCCCAGCGGACGCATGGGCACGCTTCCTGCAGGGCCTGCCCTACTGCGCCTGCCTGGACCGGTCCTGGTACGGACGCAGAATCCAGTCGAAGAACGTCCACGTCCGGTTCCAGGAATCAATCTGCTCCGGCGAGTCCACCCGCTCCAGCGTATTGGGGTCCACCCGGCGGCTGAACGCGTGCCCCACCGACGACCCCCACGGGGCGGGGTTCAGGTAGATCCTGGTCTCCGCGAGATCGGGTTTGAGCGCCCGCAGCTTCCACACCAGCTGCTCGTCCTCGACGTAGTTGACGTCTTCGTCGTTGGTGGCCACGTGGACCAGGATCGGGACTTTCAGATGCTCCACGTGATACAGCGGCGAGCGTTTGATGTACTCCTCGCGCTTCTCGAACGGGAGGCCCCCGATGTGGGTCGAGAAGCTCCGCTGGTAGCCGGGCCCCTTGTACGAGAGCCGGAACACCAGGTTGGTCACCGGCACGATCGCCGCGCCGCCCTTGAAGGGATGCACCTCGCGGAACAGCAGGTGCGCGGTGATGAAGCCGCCGTGACTCCAGCCCATGATGCCCAGCCGGTCGGGATCCACGTGGCGGAGCGTCTTGAGGTACTCCACCGCCGAGGCGACGTCGTCCAGCTCCTTGCCGCCGTAGTCAATGGCGTTGTAGTGCGCCGCGCCGTACCCGGTGCTCCCGCGGTACTGGGGCGCGATAATGACATAGCCGCGCTCGACGGCCTCCTTGACGAAGGGGTACATGGTGATACCCCAGTTGCCATGGACGCCGCCATGCACCCAGACCATGGCCGGGTGTCCGCGCGCGCCGCGTTGGTTGAGCGGCTGGAACAAATACGCGGGGATCTCCATCCCGTCCACACTGCTCTGGTAGGAAACGATCGCGAAATCCATGACGCCCTTGCTGCGCGCGGCGTAGATGCTGTCCGCCCGCTTCCGGCCGGCGATCTGCTGCTCGAAATTCGCTTGCGGGTGATCTTCCGGCCGGTTGCTCACATAGAGCGCTCGGGCGCGAGCGGTGTCCATCACGACGGGGCGTTGCGCACGCTGCGGCGGCTGCTGGCCCACCAGGGCCGCTGGGCCGACCGTCAACCCGAAGAGCGTGAGACCGCGCGATAGGAAGATCTTCATCATGTCCACCTCACTGGGGTAGGTAACGTCACGCCCGATGCTAGGGACCGCAGCGGCTCTCGGCAAGGCTCGCCCCAATCCTCCGGTGACGTGTAGGTTTGTGGTGCGGCCGCCCTCATCGAGGTGAGTGATGACTGACGGAGCCTCCCGGGACATCCGGTTCCTCCGGGCCCAGATCGACCCGCTGCACGACGACCGGTGTCAGGCCCTGGTGCAGGTCGAGCGCGTGGGGCTGGGCCCGACGACCGGCACGGCGCAGGGCGGCGGCGGCCAGGCCGACGCGCTCCGAGCCGTGGCCCGGGCCGCCGCCGACGCCTTATCCGAGGCCTACGATGCCGAGGGCGTGAAGGTCCGGGTCCGCGGGGTGCAGCAGGTTGAGGCCTTTGGACAAATCGTGATCATCGTCTCGCTCGCCGCGACCCGCGGCGCGGAGACCCGCTCTTTGCTGGGCGGGTCCCGACGGGCGCGTTAGTGCCTCGGCTGTGAGCGCCGCCGCCACTACGTTCACGGAAGCACCACCGCGACCGGAGGGACCCCCTCGCGCTCTATCGCCCTGAATTGCCCGTCACTCCCGCACGGGTAAGCCACTCGGCACGCTGGCCGGGATCAGTGACGCCAAGTCCCGCGCCGCCGGGTCGGTGAGCGACTTGAGAAACGCCACCAGGTCGCTCCGCTCGCCGTCGGTGAGGTTGAGCGGGGTCCGGAACCGCCACTCCAGGGTCGAAAGCACATCGGTGATCGTGGCCTGGTCGCCGTGATACATGCCTCGGAGCGCCGGGTCCAACTGCGTGACGTCGTAGGTCCGTAAGGCCGTGGGCACGTCGTTATAGTGACGCACCACCGCCTCCAGCGTGGGATAGACCCCGTCGTGCATGTACGGCGCCGTAAGCTCCACGTTGCGAAGCGGCGGCGGCCGGAACGCGAACCGGTAGGAACTCGGGCTGGGGACCGGGAACTGCTGCGCCACCACCTCGGCCCTTCCCAAGTCCAGCGGCGCCCCCTTGCCCACGCCGGGACCCACCTGCGGCACCCCAACGTTGGCAAACCGCTGGCCGCCCAGCAGTGGGCCGTTGTGACACTGGGCGCAGGGGAGCCTGCCGAAGAACAATGTCGCCCCCCGCTTGGCCTCCGGCGTCAACGCCGCGTCGTCCCGGTGGAGATACCGGTCGAAGGGCGAGTCGTACCGGCTGAAGCCCTGCATCAGGAACGCGGCGATGGCATTGGCCGCGTGCTGGAAGCCCAACGCGCCGGCCGGCGTGCCCGGGTAGGCCGCGCCGAACCGAACCGCGTACTCCGGGATGCCCAGCAACCGCTTCATGATCGCCCGCCAGACCTCGGCGTACTGGCTGTCGGGAAGCTGCGCCAGCTCGTTGAGACTCCCGAACCGGTCCACGTCGCCGGAATCGCCCCGCATCTCTCGCCGGTTCAGCACCGGCAGCATCGCCTGCGCGGCCAGAATGTTGGAGAGTCCCGACGGGAGCACCACGTCGGGCGGGCTGGTGAACGGCCCGGCTCCAAAACCGGACACTCGACCGTCCCAGAACAGATAGAACGGGCGCAGCCCCTGGTTCAACATGCTAGGCGCGTTCCGCGGGACGAACTGGCGTCCCGAGCCTAGCTGCCGGCCCGGGCCCATCCCGGTTCCTCCCGTGCCGATCGCCAGGGACAGGCCATCGGTCCCGTGATGCAGCGGGTCATGACAAGTAGCGCAGGAGATGTCGCGGTTGCCGCTCAAGATCTTGTCGAACATCAGCGCCTGGCCCAGGGCCACCAGCGCCGGGTTCTGGGCCGGCATGGGCCCGATGGGCACCACGCCCCCCTGCGTAAGCTGCTGGCGGAGCTGCTGATCAATCCCCGGCTCGGTGGGGGGCCCCGGGGGGCTGCCCCCCTCGCAACCCCCCAGCGCCAGCAGCCCGAGGCACGCGGCCAACCCGTGGCGGCTCATCGGATAGGCACCGAGAGCGAGATCTGGTGCGTGACGACTTTTACCTCGCCCAGGGTGAGCGGGCCGGTGGGGGCCACGAGGATGTTGCTGGCCACCCGGGCGGTGGCGTCGGCCAGCTCGAAACCGCCCCGAGGTTCCGGCACCACGCCCGGCCGGCCCGTCCCGTTGGCGACCCGCCCCTGGTAGCGAATTTCCACCTCCGGAAAGCGCAGGCCGAACCCCCAGGTGGGGGTCCATTCCACCCAATGCTCCCGCAGCGAGCGGCTGGACACCTGAACGTGGTCGTCCTGGTTGAGCCGGTACTGAATGGAGCGAACCACCAGGCCGAGCTGGAAGTCGGCCGTCTGTCCCAAGTCGCGGGTGACGCCCATTCGAACCAGCGCGTTGGAGAAGCGGAAGTGGTTCTCGATGGTCATCCCGCTGGCCGGGATGGTGCCGCCTGTCCGAGTGGCGGTGGGCCCCTCGGCGTCGGCCCAGGTGTGGCTCCAGATGGGCTCGTAGATGACGTCAATGCCGAAGGTCGCGGGCCCGTGAGTCCTCGCGATCCCGAGCCCGGCGTTGAACGCGTAGGAGGTCCCCGGGTCCCGGGGGATGACCTGCACGCTCCGGATCTCGTAGTTGGGGAGCTTGGGATGGGACATCCGATTGGCGGTGGCGAGCCACCCGATCCGCCAGCCGGCCACCGAGAGCGGGCGTTCGTACTCGAGGTGCAGCCCCCACACGTCGGAATAGTCCCGGTTCTGGTCCAGCCGAGCCTTGGGGCGGCTTTGTTGTGTGGCCGGATCCCAGAACCAGTCGAGGAAGGTCACGTCGTGGGTCATCCGGAGCCGGCTGTACAGCACCAGCGCCTCGAGCGAGCGGTCTCCGTCCCACTCCTTCAAGACCCCCACCCGCGCATCCACCGCGTGGCCGGCTTGCGCGACGCCCTGGCTCCCGGCGTACAACAGGTCCACGCCGTCAATCGCGTGGAGACCGGCCAGGAACACGCTCCCGCCCAGAGAGAGCCTGGCCGCGGGCACCGTTCTGCCCACCATGGCGAAGGCGTACTGGTTGCCGTGCGAGCCCTCATCGAGCGTGATCTGCGGAGGCACCAC
>JACPAP010000250.1 GCA_016180765.1 Gemmatimonadota bacterium | reverse complement strand
GGTGGTTCAAGGAAACGCCCTGAACCGCAGCCGGATCGCCACCGTCGTCTGCGTGCCCTGCACCAGCAACCTGGTCTGGGCCGACGCACCGGGGAACACGCTGCTCCCGGCCAGGGCCACGGGTTTGCCCAAGGACTCGGTCGCCAACGCTTCCCAGATCATCGCGATCGATCGCGCCGTTCTCGCCGAGCGCGTGGGGCGACTCCCGGCCAAACCGGTTGCGGAGATCCTCCATGGCATTGATGTGATCCTCGGCCGGTGAGCCGCGCTCCTTCGCGTAGGAACGCCCCGCTGCGCCACATTCCGATGACAGTCCCCGAAGGCCGCGGCGCTTTCTTGGGCCATGCCGGGGACTTGCCTGCTGCGCCGAGGAGGACCGATAGTATGGGCATGGCAGTCGCGGTACGCCGCTTCACGGTGGAGGAGGACCACCGCATGGCCGAGGCCGGCGTGTTCCACGAAGACGACCAAGACCAAGCTCCGGCTGTACGCGGCGGCCGGCATTCCAGAGGCCTGGTTGGTCGTCCTCCCGGCGGAGACCATCGAAGCCTACACCGACCCGGGGCCCGACGGCTACCGGACGGTCCGGCGCGTCCGCCGCGGGGAGACCCTGCACCCGATCATGCTCCCCGGCGTCGAGATCACCGCGGACGAGATCCTCGGTTAGGGACGCTCAGCACGCAGCGCTACGCACCACTACCGCACCGCAAGGACTACAATCGCCACCGTCCCCGCCACGACCTGCGCTCTTCGCCCCCATCGCCGGATCGCACGCAACACTGAGCGTGCAGAATCCCGTGGTGCCAGGCGATCACCAGGAGCCACAGCCCGACTTCGCCGTGCTCCGGTACCGTGCGGACGGATACGGAGCCGGACTCCCCCAGGCCGCCGATATCCTGCTTGTTGCGGAGGTCGCCGACACCTCGGCCCCGGACGACCGGGAGCGGAAGACCCCGAAGCTCCGCGACGGCCGCCTCGGAGCACGGGTTCCCGTTGTGCCCCTCCCTGGCCCCCACTAGGTTCCACGGCCACATGGAGCGCAGCGCCGACTGGATGGACCAAGCTCGCGGCGACCTCGAGCATGCCCGTCACGATCTCCCCGCCGGGTTTCACGACTGGGCCTGCTTTTCGGCTCAGCAGGCCGCGGAGAAGGCAGCCAAAGCCGCACTCCAGAAGCTAGGGGTCGAAGCCTGGGGTCACTCGGTGGCCGACCTGCTCGCCGAGCTGGGACCCAAGCGCGGGGTCTCCCAGCAGCTGAGCGACATGGCCCTCGAACTGGACAAGGTCTACATTCCGGCGCGTTATCCCAACGCTCATCCGACCGGTTCTCCACGAACCCGTTACACCCGCGCTGAAGCGGAGAGGATGATTCAACATGCCGACCAGATCGTCCGGTTCTGTGAAGGTCTTCTCTCCGCCTCATGACCGCGACGAACTCATCGCCCGGCTTCGCGAGCGGGTGCCTGCCCTCCGGTTGGCGTTGCCCGCACGGCGCGTGGTCCTGTTCGGCTCCTGGGCCGTGGGGAGGGCCACCGCATTCAGCGACATTGACCTCCTGGTGGTGTACGCCGGGCCGCGGCGCGAGGACGCGTATGCGCTGGTCCGGCGCACCCTGGGCCTGCGCGGGCTTGAGCCCCACGTGTACTCGGAGGAGGAAGCCGAGCGGCTCCAGACAATGCTCCAGCGCATGACCCGACACGGCATCCCCTTGAGCGTCTAGCGGAGGCGCCAAGCCCGGCCGCGGCGTAGGAACGCTCCGCCTTCGCATTGGCGTGGTCTGCGGCCTCCCTCGAGCGCGTCTTGCGCCGGCACTTCCGGCGTCGCGCCCGGGCGGCCGAGCAGGCCCGCGATCTCGAGCGCCTGAACGCCGCGGCGACCTCTACCGGGTTCGTCACCCGACGGGTGACCCCCAGCGGGCCCGCGTGTTCGTCGTGGTGAGCCGCGCGGCCCTGGCCCTATGCGGCGCCGTCCCACCATCGTGGCCCATGCGCAGGGAGTGCAGGTCGCCGGCTTCGTGCCTTTTCGGCATCGCCGAGCGGGTACGATGTGGGGAGTTGGCAGGCCGTGAGGACGGAAAGGTCGCCGTCACCATCTCCCGCGAGGGAGATCTAGGAGATCCAGAGGTCATCGCCTGGCACGGCTCGCCACGAACGGGGAAATCCGCAAGGGTTCCCCCGTTTCAGTTGCGGACCGGCATTTCTTCGATCTCGCCTTCGTAGCACTCTTCTCCTTCGACGCCGTGGCCAGATTCTTCGTCAGGAAGCTCCATGCCAACGTCTGGGTGGGACAGGCGTCGCTGGTCCTTCCCTCGGGCAAAATCGCGAATAACACCAACGTTGACCTCAGCGAGGTGAGACACCGTCTGCTGAGGGTCAAAGGGCTCCGAAACCAGCTCGAAGACCTGGCCGGCCCGAAACCCGGTACGATTTCGTTGTAGTGAAAGGAGGAGGCATGAAGGAGCCCTGACATGGCTTTGGACATCGTTCGCACCCTGCGACTCCCGGACTCCGAGTTCTTCTCCGGGACCCAGCGGAAGACCGGCATCGCCATCCACCACACCGTGGGCACGGCCTACCTCATTGACCACGACGGCACCGTCTTCGAGGTCCTCGACTACTACGGCGACCGGCTGGCCGGCTTCGAGGGTGTCATCGGCCACGCCATGATACGACCCGACCTCCTGCTCGCGGCCGTCGGCGTCGCCCTCATCGTCGTCAACACAGTCGGCGGCAACCGCGCGGCCATCGCCCTGGCGCGCGCTGAAGCCGCCCAGCTCACGCACCAGCGCGACTCGCTGGTCACCGGGGTGCGCCGGCGGGACCAGGCGCAGACGGCACTGCAAGTCGAAGGCGAGACCCACGAAGCCGCGGCCGAGGCGTACCAGGGTGGTTACCGGACCGCGTATGCGACCTATCAGGACCTGTCGAAACGGCACATCGCGGAGTTGAAAAAGCCCCGGATCAGGTTGCGATCGGCGCTTGGACTCCTCGGCGCCGTGGGCGTCGGGGCGGTGGTCGGGAGGGCGATCCCGTGAAGCGGTACCTGCGCCGAGGTGGCCTAACCCGTTGGTACCGGGGCTCTTCGGGGCCCGGCGGGCCAATTTGCAACGACCCGCTGTCAATTGACATCGGCCTGCGGCAATTGGATTTCGATCGTTGTCAATTTGCATCGGCTCGATGCGAATTGACATCGGCCCGATGTGAATTGACATCGCCCCGCCGTCAATTGACATCGCCCTGCGACCGATTGCAGGCGTTCGGTGCAATTGACATCACCCCGATGTCAGTTGCCATCGCCTCGGCGCCAATTGACATCGCCCCGTCGTCAATTGACGTCGCCCTGATGTCAATTCCTTTCACCCGCTGCGAATTCACATCACCCCGATGTCAGTTGACATCGGGTCGTTGCAGTCGTCCCTCCAGCGTTTGCCGGCTCGCCTTCGTCCTGCGGCTTTGGCACCTGCGCGCGGGCGCCCGTCGCACGGCGGCGGCAACCGGCAAATGGGTTCATTCCTTTTCACCCTCACAAGGAGGTTGGTTATGTCGCAGTTTCCCAGAACCGAGGCCGACATCGCCGCGCTGGCGCTGGTGGTGATCGAGGGCCTCGAACAGGCGGCGGACGACTTTCCCAATCCGCCGGTCCCGGCGGCCGAGTTGCGGGCCAAGCTCGAGGCCTTCAACACGGCCAACACCGGGGCGATCGCCGCGGACACCGCGGCCCAGGGCCAGCACGCCGTGAAGGACGACGCGTTGGCGGACCTGGCGCACAGTCTGCGGGTGGATCTGAAGTACGGCGAGTTCGCGGCCCGGGACGAGCCGGAGAAGCTCAAGCGCCTGGGCTGGAGTCCCCGTCGCGAAGGCACGCCCCTCCCCCCGGTGAAGTGCGAGACATCGGCATCGGGGGCGAGGGGGACACCTGGGTGATTCTCCGGTGGAAGCCGCCGGTGGATGGCGGCGTGCCCGGGGTCTACAAGATCCAGCGGAAGCAGGAGGGGAGCCCCTGGGAGGACATCGGGATCTCCACCGATACCGAGGAGCTGTGCAGCAATCAGCCTCGCGGGGTCGAGCTCTACTACCGGGTGTTCGCGGTGAACAAGGCGGGCACCGGGCAGCCGAGCGCCACGGTCACGGTGGTGTTGTAACCGTGGGCTGCGGGGCGTAGGGCAGTAGGGATCGAGTGGTGCACCGCTCGATCACCCGCAGCAACCAAACCGCCGCGCGTTCGGTCTGGTGGCCGGGCTCAGGCTCGGGTTCGATTCCCGGCGCGCGGTCTTGAGGACGATGCACACACGGAGGAAGCCATGGAGGACTTCGAGTCCCCGTATAGGAGAGCCGGCTGGGCGACTGGACCGTGAAGCTGGCCGGCTCAGGCGTAAGGCGTGTTCCTGGAGCGCCCGCGCTGGGCGAGCTGTCGGCGCTACCGGCGGCTGAGCTTCCTCGCCTAGCGGCGGGCGACCCCGAGGCCTGGCCCGAAATCATACCCACCATTTCGCGGGTTTCGAGATATTCTGGCCGTTCGGGAGAGTGATTGTCTGTGGGAGAATGTGAGATTGGTAGAGTTGCAGGCTGAGGCTGATGGTACGTGCCGCTATGCGAGCCAGCTCGTTGTTATGCCGCAAGTACCGGAATGCCGCCACGATCTGGACCTGCGGAAAGAGTCTCTTGGCCATCGGCACTGCGGGTACTACGTCTGTGTCGCCGGTGACCAGGGCAACGGCATCGCAGCTCTTATTGTGGAGGAGTTCAAAGAGCTGGGCGGCGATCGCCACATCTGTTTCTTTTTCCTCGTGCGTCATGAACGAGATGCGCACCCACGGAAACGGAAGTCGAAGGCGCCACCGCCAGAGGCCGAACCGTATCCGGCATCGGTGCAGCCACTCGGCTCACTCCTTTCTCTTGAAGTTGCCCATGGACACCTGAACCCCCGTGGCCTTGAGAGCCTCCACGTAGGTTCGGTGCCGCTTGGTCACAGCCGGGTTCCTGGACTCGAGATGTGAGGCGTAGGCGGAGAAGTAATAGACCCCCGCGAGTATGGCGCCGGGCCCAAAGGCGCTGCGCACAAGGGTCGAGCACAGGGCGTGCAAGTGTCTATCCCGGCGTCCTGCCCGGCTTCGCCCGCAAGTTTGGGGCGTGGGCCATCCTGAGCCGGGATATCAAGCTCAGCCTGGGGATCACGCATCAGTGGCTGGGGGCGGGGCTCGGGTTCGGTCAGTAGTGATCGCCGTTTCACGGCCTTACCGCACCGCAATGACCACAATCGCCACCGTCCCCGCCACGATCTGCGCCACGTTCCCCAGCAGCGCCGTGATATTGAGCGGCTCCCGCTCCGGCTTGGCCGGCACCACCACCGCGCTGCCCGGCCCCGGCCTGGGCGCCGAGTGGAAGAAGAACCCGCTACAGCAGGCTGCCCGCGGCGTTCCCCGCCCCTTCCACGCGCACCGTCGGCAGGTACTCCGGGATCTCCAGCGAATCGCCCGGCTGGAGGGCCACGTCCTCGGGGCCGCCCGGTCGCTCCAGGACCCGCTCGAGATCCAGGTTCACCCGGCCCGCCTGGTTCACCGCCCGGAAGAACTGGGCCCCACCCGCATACGCCGAAGGCAACAGGCCCCCGGCCCGCT
>JACPAP010000156.1 GCA_016180765.1 Gemmatimonadota bacterium | reverse complement strand
CCCAGCGAATCGAGATACGCGCCCGCTTCCGGATCGTGGGCCAGCGCCTGTTGCACGAGCGCCTCGGCCTCCTCGAGCCGCGTCCCTTGCTCCGCCAACAAATAGCCCAGGGTGTTCAAGGTGTCGGCGTGCTGCGGGTCCCGCGCCAGCGCCTGGTACTGCGGGGGGCTCTGGTGCCGGGCCGGCGCCTGGCCGCTTGCCGCCGTGGCGACCATCGTGGTCGCGACCGCCGGGAGGAGCCGGCGGACCGAGGCAGGGAGCATCAGTCCGCTCCCTGCCCGCTCAGGGCCGGCTCCCCGGTGACCGCGGCGGGCTGCCGCCGAGTCACCCGCTTTCCGAGCCACGCCTGGAACTCGTCGAGATACGTGTAGATCACCGGCGTCACGTACAGGGTGACCAGCTGCGAGACGAACAGCCCGCCCACCACCGCGATCCCCAGGGGCTGCCGCGCCTCGGCGCCCGCCCCGAACCCGACCGCAATGGGTAGGGTAGCCATCAGTGCGCACATGGTGGTCATCATGATCGGCCGGAACCGGATCAGGCAGGCCTCCGCGATCGCCTCCGCGGGTCCCTTGCGCTCCCGGCGCTGGGCTTCCAGCGCGAAGTCGATCATCATGATGCCGTTCTTCTTCACCAACCCCACCAGCAGGATCAATCCCACGTAGGAGTAGATGTTGAGGTCGGTGCGGAAGATCAGCAGCGTCAGCAGCGCACCGAAGACCGCGAAGGGGAGTGCCGAGAGAATGGTCAACGGGTGAATGAAGCTCTCGTACAGCACGCCCAGCACGAGGTAGATGACCAGGACCGCCACGACCAGCAGGAAGGCCAGGCCGGTCTGGGATTGTTGGAACGCCTGTGCGGTTCCCGAGAAGCTCCCGGTGATGGTGGACGGCAGCACCTCGTTGGCCACCCGCTGCGCGGCGGCGACGCCCTCTCCCAGCGACACCCCTTCCTCCAGGTTGAACGACAGGGTCACCGACGGAAGCTGGCCGGAGTGATTGACGGATTGGGGCCCCAGGATGGGGGTGACGGTCGCCACCGCTCCGAGCGGGACCAGGGCGCCGGTTCGGGACCTCACGTGGAGCAGGTTGATGGCCGAGGGGTCCCGCTGGAATTCGGGCAGCAGCTCCAGAATCACGGGGTAGTCGTTGCTGGTCCCCAGGATGGTGGAGATCTGGCGGGACCCGAAGGCGTTGTACAGCGCGCTCTGCACCTGGCTGATGTTGAGACCCAGCGCCGCCGCCCGATCCCGGTCCACGTCGATCCGCAGCTGCGGGTTGCGCAGCTGGAGATCGCTGGAGACGTCCCGGACCGACGGCAGCTCCCGCATCCGGGTCTCCAGGACGCGCGACTGCTCGTACAGCTCCACCAGGTCGGCGCTCTGGAGCGTGAACTGGTACTGGCTTTGGCTGAACCGTCCCCCGATCCGAATGGCGGGCGGGTTGCTGAGAAACACGCGCACGCCGGGTATCTGCGACAACGAGGGCTGGAGGCCCCGGATCACCTGATCCGCGTTCAGCCGTCGCTCGTCCCGGGGCTTGAGGTACACGCTGATGCGGGCCCGGGTCAGGCCGCCCCCGAAGGGTCCCCCGCCGCCCCCCGAGACCTGCACGCCCTGCACGTTGGGATTCTGCCGCACGACCTCGCTTACCCGGCTCATGTGCTGCACCATCTGGTCCCAGGACGTCCCCTCGGCCGCCTCGATCGTCCCGTTGACGGAGCCGGTGTCCTGACTGGGAATGAAGCCCTTGGGCACGATGACGAACAACCCGACCGTAGCCACCAGAATCCCCAGGGAGCCGACCATCGCGGTGCGCCGGTGGCCCAGCACCCAGTGCAGGGTGTCACGATACAACACGACGGCGCGGCTCCACACGCCTTCGATGGCGTTGTAGAACCGGCCGTGACGCAGCTGGTGTTCGCCTTTGAGGAACCGGCTGCACATCATGGGCGTGAGCGTCAAAGAGACCAAGCCCGAGATCAGGATCGCGGCGGCGATCACCGCGGCGAACTCGTGGAACAAGCGCCCCAGGAGCCCCGGCATGAAAAGGAGGGGAATGAACACCGCCACCAGCGACAGCGTCATGGAGAGGATGGTGAAGCCCACTTCTTTCGAGCCGTCCAGCGCGGCCTGGAACCCCGGTTTCCCCATTTCCACGCGACGGTGGATGTTCTCCAGCATCACGGTGGCGTCGTCCACCACGAAGCCCACGGCCAGCGTCAACGCCATCATTGAAAGGTTGTCCACGCTGAACCCGAGCAGGGCCATGACGGCGAACGTCCCCACCACGGACATCGGCAGCGCCATGCTGGGAATCGCGGTGGCCGGGATATTCCGGAGGAACAGGAAGATCACCAGCACCACCAGGCAGAGCGTGAGCCCCAGCGTGAACTTCACGTCCGCCACCGACTCCCGAATGGTCTGCGATCGGTCGTACCGGAGACTCACGTCGATGGCCGGCGGGAGTTGGGGCTGCAAGGCCGCCACTCGGGCCTTGACGGCGTCGGCGACCCGGACGGTGTTGGATCCGGGTTGCCGCCGGACCGCGACCACGATGGTCCGGGCGCCGTTGTACCAGTTGCCGGAGCGGGGGTTCGACACCGCGTTCAGGACGTTGCCCACGTCCCCCAGCCGCACGGGCGACCCGTTGCGATAGGCTACCACGATGTCACGGAAGGCGTCGGCGCTCTGGAGCTGGCCGTTGGACTGCAGGGCCAGCACCTTGTGCCGGCCCCACAGGGCGCCGGCCGGCGTGGCGATGTTGTTGGTGGTGACCGCGGTCACGACTTCGTCGATCCCGATACGCCGGTACGCCAGCGCCCGGGGGTCCACCTGGACCCGGACCGCGTAGCGCTGGGCCCCCATGACATCTACCTGGGCCACGCCCTCGATGGTCGAGAGCCGGGGCGCCAGCACCGTCTCGGCGTATTCGTTGATGGTCGAGAGCGGCAGGGTGGCCGAGGATACCGAGTAGAAGATGATCGGGAAGTCGGATGGATTGGCCTTGTTGTACGACGGCGGGTCACGCATGTCGTCCGGCAACCCGCGCTGGGCCCGGGAGAGTGCCGTTTGCACGTCCTGGGCTGCGGCGTCGATGTTGCGGGACAGGGCGAACTGGAGGGTGATGTTGGTGGAACCCTGGTTGCTGCTGGAGGTGATCTGCTCGATTCCGGGGATGGTGGAGAACGCCCGCTCCAGCGGCGTCGCCACCGCGGACGCCATGGTCTCCGGGCTGGCGCCCGAGAAGCTGGCGTTGACGTTGATGGTCGGGTAATCGATGGGCGGGAGGTCGCTGACCGGCAGCTGCCGATAGCCCACGATCCCGAACACCAGAATCCCGACCATCGCCAGGGTGGTCGCGATGGGCCGGTGGATGAAAAGAGCCGCGATGTTCATGAGCGACCTCGCCGCGGGTCAGTGACGTTCCGAATCTGGACGCGGGCACCGGGGAACAGGCGAAGCTGGCCGTCCGTCACGATGGTCTCTCCGGCTGCGAGGCCCTGGGTCACGACCACGTCGTCTCCCACGGACCGGCCCACCACGACGGGGCGCGTCTCCGCCTGGTTGTCGGTACTCACGACGTAGACGTAGGTTCCCCCTTCCGCTTCCACCACCGCCGGGACCGGAACCAGGACCACGTCGCGTTCTTCGTACACCACCAATGTGGCGGTCACGAACTGACCCGGCCAGAGTTGCCCGCCGGGGTTGGCGAACCGGGCCTTCAGCATGATCGTCCCCGTGGTAGTGTCCACCGCGTTATCCACGAAGATGAGCGTGCCGCTCAACGACGCGGTGTCGTTGGTCGGGCGGACCCGTGCTACCAGGCCGCCGCCCTGGTGCTGCCGGATGACCGGGAGGAAGGGAGCCGGCACGGCGAATCGGACCAGAATGGGCTGCGTCTGATTCACCGTGACGAGCGGGCCCGACCCCTGGGCCCGCACCACGTTGCCCTCCTTGATGAGGAGACTGCCGGTCCGCCCCGAGATGGGCGAGCGGATCGTGGTGTATTCAAGATTGAGCCGGGCGTTGTCCACCGCCGCCGAGTCCGACTGCACCGTCGCCTCCAACGCCTGCGCGCTGGTCTGAAGCGCCTCGAACTGCTCGGTCGTGATGTATTCGCTTTGCGCCAGTCCCTGGTAGCGCTCCACCTGACGGCGCGCGTTGGCCAGCTGGATCAAGTCCCGGGCCAAGGTCGCCTCCGCTTGCTGGAGCGCGTTGCGGTACGGGCGGGGATCGATCTGGCCCAGCACCTCGCCCTCCCGCACGTCGTCGCCCTCGCGGAACCGCACGCTGGTCACGATGCCGGACACCTGCGCGGACACGGCCACGGCCCGCATCGGCTCGACCGTGCCGGGCGCGGTGATCTCGAAGGGCACCGTGCGCTGCTCGGCTTGGGCGACCGTCACCGGCACGGCCGGGGGCGTTACCTGGCGCCGGTTCGAGCACGCGAGGCCCAGCGGTACGGCGGCCAGCACCCAGCCGCTGGCGCGCACTCGAACCGTCCGTCGGCTCGCGCCGCGCCGCTTCGACACGTCATTCATGTGGTTGCTCTAGCTAGGGATGGACACGACGACGGGAGAAGATCCGCCGCGGTCAATCACATCGAATGTACTACGCACGAAGCGATGAGAACGCTGGAAGGTGCCTGGCTCCCGCAGTCCTAGCCGCCCAACCGACGCCGGAGCTGACCCATGCTCACCGGGCGAGGCGTTCCTCCGTCACCACCTTGGCTACCACCTCGAGCACGTTGGCGCGGGCCCGGTCGACCTCCTGCTGAAGCGGGACCTTGCTCTCGAGCATTGGTTTGTTCTCGCGCCGGACGATCGCGGCCTCGAACGCCCCCAGCGCTTCCTGGATGCGGTGCTGATACTCCATGCCCTTGCCCATCGTCGCTGCTCTCCGCCGGAACGGGTGGTGGAGTGAAATACCACCGCGGCCCACGGGCAGCAAGGTGCGGTTTCATGCCGGGTTCATCGCCGCTTAAGACCTGGAGCGTGAGGTTCGCTCGGGGATACGCGGGAGAGGCAGGCCGGTTGAGGTACGCATGAGCCCGGACCAGCGAGAGAAGACACCACGCGGGCCCGCCGCCGAGTCGGCGGGAGGGCTGGGTGCGTACCTGACCATCGCCGGGCGCGGCCTGCCGGCTGGCTCGCTCTTCGAGGCCAAGGTGAGCGCGCTCTACTCGGTGGCGTACGCCATCAAGCTGGGCATGGGACGCGGGGGCCGGGACTTCACCGTCGTCGATCTCGAGGCCTTCTGGGTCCGCCCGCCCGACGGGCCGCGCACCTGGAAGCTGGGCATCCGCGCGCCGGCGGCCTTAAGCCCGCGCGATCTCAGCGATGCCATCGCCACGCTGGCCGCCAAGGGCAAGGACCCGCTCGTCAAGGACGTGCTCCTGGAGTCGCTCCAGGAGCGCGAGGTCGAGCGGTTCCCCCTGGTGGTGGGCGTGGCCGCCGCGACCTCTCCGTAGGCGAAGCACCTCCTCGCGACACGGCGGCGCCTTCCGTAGGGGTCACTGGAGTCCCCTTTCTTGGCAGGAGCCCTAACATGCTCAGATCGCTGCTCACGCTGGCCGCATTGGGCGTGGCCGGCTTGGTCGCGTGGAAGCTGGTGTGGGTGATGTTGCTCCCCATGCTCTTCGGGTTGCTGGCGCTGGCCGTCAAGATCGCACTGATCGCCCTGCTCATCTTCGTGCTGTACCGTGTGCTGCGCCGGGCTACCCAGCCGGACGTCCAGACCTGAGACGACGCCTACCACCCAACCCCTGCCCTGATCCCGGCCTCGCGCCGCGGCTTCTGGCCGCGGCCTCCGGGT
>JACPAP010000155.1 GCA_016180765.1 Gemmatimonadota bacterium | reverse complement strand
CTCGGACCAGGTGTTCGCGATCCCTATCAGAGGCTTGCGGAAGTCTTCGTCCGTGAGGCCCACAGCCCGCAACATGGCGCGGGCGGGCGCGCGGTCGCGGCCCTCCACGCTGGTACGACTGGGTAGCGTGACCGGTGGCATCAGTCAGCCTCGCTCAGCCACGCCATGCGCGCGCGCAACCGCTGGCCCACCTGCTCGATCGCGTGTTCCCGCTCGCGCTGCCGGATGCGCTTGAACTCCGGGCCGCCGCGGGCCGCTTCCTTGGTCCAGCGCTCCGCAAAGGCGCCCGATCGCACATCGGCCAGGATCGCCCGCATGGCCTGCCGGGCGGCGTCGCCGATCACCCGCTCGCCGCTCACGTAATCGCCGTACTCCGCCGTGTCGCTCACCCCGGCCCGCATGCCGGCCAGGCCCCCCGCGTAGACCAGGTCCACGATCAGCTTCATCTCGTGCAGGCACTCGAAGTAGGCCAGCTCCGGGGCATAGCCGGCATCGACCAGCGTCTCGAACCCGGCCTTGATCAACGCGCTTAAGCCCCCGCACAGCACCGCCTGCTCACCGAAGAGATCGGTCTCGGTCTCGTCCGCGAAGGTGGTTTCGAGCACGCCGGCCCGGGTCGAGCCCAGCGCGTGCGCGTAGGCCAGCGCCAACTCCAGGGCGTGGCCGCTCGGGTCCTGGTGCACCCCCACCAGCGAGGGCACGCCCTGGCCCCGCTGGTACTCGCGCCGGAGCATCGCGCCCGGCGACTTGGGCGCCACCAGGATCACGTCGGTCGCGGCCGGCGGCTTGATCTGTCCGAAGTGCACGTTGAAGCCGTGGGCGAAGAGCAGCGCCGCGCCGGGTCTTAAGTTTGGAGCGATGGCCTCGCGATACACCGCGGGCTGGGCCATGTCGGGGATCAGCACCGCCACCAATCCAGCGCGCTTGACGGCCTCGGCCACCGGCAGGACCTCGAACCCCGCGCGCCGCGCCGCCTCGAAGCTGTTTCCCTCGGGCCGCAGCCCCACCACCACGGGCACGCCGCTGTCTCGCAGGTTCAGCGCGTGGGCGTGCCCCTGGCTCCCGTACCCGACCACGGCGACCACACAATCGGTCAGCACGGCGGGCTCGACATCTGCTTGGGTGAACATCCTTACGGCGGTCATGGATCGTTGTCCTCCTGGCGACGTTTCCCTTTTCCCGTCTCCCCCCAGGGCAGCATGATCTCTCCGCTGCGCACGAATTCTTGAAGCGCGCCCTCGGCCGTGAGCCGCGACAGCGTCGCGTCCACCTCTTCCGGCGAGCCGGTCAGCTCGAGCACGGTGCCGCGCTCGTCCTGCAGCGTTCGGCCGGCCTGCGAGCCGGGCGCCCGCTCGGGATGCAGTCGCGCCAGCAACAATTCTCGAGCCCCCCGCACGGCCGGGTCCCCCGTGACATCCCTAACATCGAGCACGTCAACCAACTTCTCCAGCTCCACGCGCACCCGATCCCGCGGGGTTTTAGCTTCGTCGATCCGGAGATAGACCTCGACCACATCGTGGCCCGCCTCCGCCAGCGACAGTCGCCGCACCGTGAACGCGCGGCGCCGCACCAGGGCGACCACCCGCTCCAATGCGTCGGCGGTCTTCCGGAGGCGCACCACCAGCCGGGCGTCGCTCACACTGCTACCTCACGCGGCGCGGTGACCATCTCGTCCAGCGCCGCGCCCGACGGCACCATGGGATACACGTTGTCCTCGCGCTCCACGTGCAGGTCGAGCAGCACCGGACCCGGCTCCGCCTCCGCCCACTCCAGCGCCGCTTCCAGCTCGTCGCACCACGAGACCGCCCGCGCGGGGATCTCGTACGCCCTGGCGATCTGGGTGAAGTCCGGTCCCGGGATCTCGACGGCGGAGTAGCGACGCGAGTAGAACAGCTCCTGCCACTGCCGCACCATCCCCAGGAACCCGTTGTTGACCACGGCGATTCGGAGCCGGAGCCGCTCCTGCACGGCCGTCGCCAGCTCCTGCATCGTCATCTGGAAACCGCCGTCGCCGGCCACCACCCACACGGATCGCTCGGGGCAGCCCACCGCCGCACCCACGCCTGCCGGCAGCGCGTACCCCATGGCACCGAGGCCGCCCGATGTGAGGTGGGTGCGTGGCGAGGCGTCTCGCAGCTCTTGCGCCAGCCACATCTGGTGCTGCCCCACGTCGGTGGCAACCACCGCGCCGCTCTCGGCGATCCGGGCCGCGAGCCCACGGCAGGCGGCCCGCCCGGTCAGAGGTCCCTGGGGCACCGACCACGGCTCTACCGACTCCGGCTCGCGGGGCCACGCACGGAGCTCCGACCACCACGTCGAGCGGTCGCGTGGCGCGATCCCTGCCGCCAGCGCCGGCAGCACGTCCCGCAGGTCGCCGATTAGCCGCACGTGGGGCCGGATGGTCCGACCCATGGATGCGGCATCAATGTCCACGTGCACCACCGCCGCGTTGGGCGCGAACCGATCCGGCCGACCGATCACCCGATCGTCAAAGCGAAGCCCCAAGCCCAGGATGAGATCCGCGTGCTGGATCGCCCGGTTGGCGCGCACGGTGCCATGCATGCCGGGCATGCCGAGGCAGTTGGGGTGGGTCGCGGGGAAACCGTCGAGCCCCAGGAGCGTCGGGATCACGGGTAGGTCCGCGCGCTCTATCAGCTGGCGCAGCTGGGCGCTCGTGCCGGAACTCACCACGCCGCGGCCGATCATCACGACCGGGCGCTCCGCCCGGTTCACCAGCTCCGCGACGTGGCTGATCTCCGGATCGCGCGGCCGGTCTCCGTCGTTCCGGTACGGAACGGGGCCCGTGTCGGCTCGCCGCCTACTGTCCCGGGCTGGGGCCACCACGGCTGGGCAGGGTGCATTCTGCACGTTCTTAGGGATGTCGATCAGCACCGGCCCGGGACGGCCGGCGGCGGCGAGCTGGAACGCCTGGGCGACGATCGAGGGAAGGTCCGCCGCGTTCTCTACCAGATAGCCATGCTTGGTCACCGGCATCGTGACGCCGATGACGTCGGTTTCCTGGAAGGCGTCGGTGCCCAGCACGGTGGATGGCACCTGGCCGGTGATCGCGATGATCGGCACGCCGTCCATGATCGCCGCGGCCAAACCGGTCACCAGATTGGTCGCCCCGGGGCCGCTGGTGGCCACGCAAACACCCACCCGCCCGGTCGCCCGAGCGTACCCGTCGGCCGCGTGCGCCGCGCCTTGTTCGTGGCGCATCAGCACGTGTCGCGGAGCGCCCGCGCGGTGGAGCGCATCGTAGAACGGGAGGATCGCGCCGCCCGGGTGTCCGAACATCACGTCGACACCCTGGGCGACCAGCGCCTGGCACAGCGCGTCAGCTGCGGTTTGAGACCTCATCGGGCTTCCGTTTCCCCAGAAAACGAAAAGGCCTCCGATGTGCTCGGGGGCCTGTTTGGCTGCTCGTCCTGACTGCTACCTATGCACTCACAGCGCCCCCGAGCCGGCTCCCTGGATGAGAACCAGCCGCAGAATGCCCAGCACCAGGACGAGGACGCCCGGGAGCGAGGTGTTGCGGGGGAGCTGCATAGCGTGCGTCATAACGTGAACGCTCACGCTACGCCTCGGGCCGGCGGTTGTCAAGCCCGTGCGATCCGAAGACTCGACCATGCGCGCCTGATTCCTTACCTCGGTGGGGGCGTCCGGCACCCCCGGGGAGGCGCCCAGGATGTCCACCTAGAACGCGTACTTCCACCGCCGCCCGATGATGGCGTGGGACTCGATCACCGTGAGGCTGGGTCCCCGGACCGCGAACACGCCCTGTCCGTGCTGGGCCTGAGGGGAGTTGCACCACTGACCTCACGCTTATCAGGCGGCCGGGGTCACGGCTCAGATTCCGGTAACTTCTCGGATTTCAAGGCGATTCCCCACGATCTGCCCAGAATCCCAAACCACGAATCCGAGGGGTTCTCGGTGCGAAGCGGCACCGGAAGTGGCACCAACTTTCACGGAGGCTTCGTGGAACCAGGCAATTCGTCGTCCGGTATCGGCACGCTCTCCGGTGGAACCTCGACAACGCGGCCACCTCGCCAGATGACCAGAGGCAACCCAAGCTGCCGGTGGCGTCGGACAACACGGTATCCGGCCTGTTCGATGGCTCGATCGATCGCGGTCCCGTCTCGGAGAACCGCGGCGATGTCCTTCCTGGAGCGATGGATCACTGTGCTTCCTCTTCAATCTGGCGGCGCACGAGCGCCCAGCGTTCGGGATCGACAACACTTGGTTGCGCCGCGACCGCGCCGTGCGCGATGAGTCGCCGGCCGCCAACGAAGCTCCCGTCGTAAAGCCGCCAAGTACTGGCGCCTGGTCGGTAGAGCCGGTCGAAGTTGACCAGGCTCTTCCCGAATCGCCGACGGATCACGGGTTCCGGAACATCATGACCTCCGCCTTGGACGCGGCGGCGCACGCGAGCGACCGCGAGGTCCACCGACGGGAGCCACAGGTAGAATATATGGCATTCGTAGCCGCGTTCCGCGAGGCGGCGCAGAAAGGTATGGACCGTTCGGCCGGACAGCGTGCTCTCGAACGCGAAATCCGCGCGGCGCTCGGCCAACTCACGCAGCCTTGCCAGCAGAATGCGGCCGGCCTCGACCGCAGACTCTTGCGGTCGAAAGCCGGAAAGCCCCTCCGCGATCACATCTGCGTTAACGAACGCCTCAATACCCACGGTGTCCCGGAGTAGGTCGGGAGCCGAGGACGTCTTCCCTGCCCCGTTTGGGCCCCCGATAACGACGACTTGGGGCGCTTTGCCACTCCTCACACTGGGCTCGCTGAGGGATGGGCGATGTGCACGCGCTGAGGAGCGGTGCGACGCGCCCGCCATTGTCACCGGAGACGAAAGCGCGCCGTCCAGGGCGCGCTCCGTGTCTGCGGCACGTCGCCCGAGAGGCGGTTCATCAGGCCCTGCTCCGCGGAGCACGGCTTCCGGAAGGATCAGGCTCCAGCGTCGTACCAGGCGTCCGGTGTTTGCCTCCGCCCGCATGCGACGCGGTAGATAGTGCGGGGCCACCGGTCGTCGTTTCTCGAGCCCTGCCAAGAAGTCATCCGGCACGAAGAAATGCGCGCGGTACGTTTCGAGAAACCACCCGCGGGCTGGTGCCCGTGCAGGCCACCCCCAAGGAGAGCTTCCGAACCTCCACGATGTCCATATGAGAGGTCCCCATGACCCGCCACCCACCCTGGGCGACATCACCTTTAGAGGCCACACGCGGCTGGGGCGTAAAGGGCCCGCAGATCGCGGGGACGGCGGGGCGCCCTACCGGCCGCCGGGCGCCGTCCGTTGTCGTTGTCGTAGCTCGTCGAGCCAGTTGAGTACGACGGTGACCTGCGGCGTCTGTTCTCCGGGCTCAGGGGCGATCATCAGAAAATGGCTCCCGTCCGGCGACACGTCGTAGTTGGTATGGTCGTCGACTCCCCAAAGGAAGGCGCCGCTGAACAGCACCTCCCGACTTCTCACGTTAAACCTCGCCGTCGTTTCCACCCTGGCGACCATGAGCTGATCGCCATGTCGATAGAACAGCTCGCGGCCATTTCGACCCCAGAACGGCTGCGTCCCGCCGTCCGCCGAGACCTGCCACTGGCCTCCGGCTTCAGGAGGGAACGGCCGCACGTACACCTCGTCTCGGCCCGATTCGTCCGACTGGTACGCCAGCCAGCGGCCATCGGGAGAGAGCGCCGGTGCCCGCTCATTGAACTGGGTCCTGGCGATGGGTCGGGGTGAAGCGTCACCCTGCGCCCGGCGATACCAGATATCGCGCCCGGTTGCGGGGGCGATCTCCCGGTAGATGAGCGTTTCGTG
>JACPAP010000154.1 GCA_016180765.1 Gemmatimonadota bacterium | reverse complement strand
GGGGACCGCGGTCGTGGCCGCTGCGGTCGGGTGCACCGCGCAGAACCAACCGGCCGCGCGGGTGAGCCCGCCGCCGCTCAGCTGGGGCGGCGACGCCGAGGGCGGCGCGCCGTTCGTCGAAGCCGATCCTGCCAATCCCACGGTGGTTCGCGGGTTCGATGTGGACATCGCCGCGGCGCTGGCGCGGGGCTTAAGCCGCGAGGCCCGATTCGTCCAGGTGGCCTGGGCGTCCATTGACGCCTCCGTCGAGCGCGGCGATTTCGACCTCGGTCTCTCCGGCGTCGAGGACGCGCCCGCCCGGCGCGCCCGGCACGCCGTCACCATCCCCTACTTCGAGTTCCGCGAGGTGCTGGCGGTGCGTCCGGCGGATGCCCAACGGTATCGGCGACTCGACGATCTGCGCGGCCGGCGAGTCGCCACCCTGGGCGCCACCCTGGCCTACCAGGTCCTGTTGGATGCGGAGCACCGTCTGGGCGTGATCCCGGTCTCCTACGACGACGACGTGCATCCGTACACCGACCTTGTCGCCGCCCGGGTGGACGCGGTCCTGCTGGATCACGTCATCGCGCAGCGCGCCGTGCGGCGGCTGGGCCGTCTGGTCATCCAGCCCGAGCCGGTCGCCACCGGGCGCTACGTGGGGGTACTGGCCCGGCGCGATACCGCGTTGCGGGATTCGATCGACCTGGTACTCCGAGCGATGATGACCGACGGCACGCTCGAGCGGATTCTCCGCCGGTGGGAGGTGTGGGACGGGGGCCAGGCGGCGCTGTTCCAGCGACTGCTGGCGCGGGGCGGCGGCAGCGGCGGCGGTGACGCCACCAGCCGGGCAGTCACGAGCTACCTCCCCGCCCTGCTGCGAGCGGCGGCGGTCACGCTGGCCATCTCCTTCTCGGCAATGGGGCTCGCGGTGGCCGTCGGCCTGACCATCGCATCGGGCAGAGTGTACGGACCCCGTCTCCTGGGACGCCTGCTCACCGGATACGTGGAGGTGATGCGCGGGACGCCGGTGCTGCTCCAGTTGTTCGTCATCTATTACGGGCTGGCCTCCGTCGTCAGGCTGCCGGCCCTCCTGGCCGCCATCCTGGGCCTCGGGCTCAACTACGCGGCCTACGAGTCGGAGATCTATCGGGGCGCGCTGGAGGCCGTGCCGCGCTCGCAGCTCGAGGCGGCGCGGACGCTGGGGTTTACCGAGGCGCAGATCCTCCGGCTGATTCGCGGGCCCCAGGCGCTGCGATACGCCCTGGCGCCCATGACCAACGACTTCGTGGCGCTGCTCAAAGACTCGTCGCTGGTCTCGGTCATCACGGTCATCGAGCTTACCAAGCAGACGGCGATCTACGCGACCAACGTGGGCAGCTGGATCGTGCCCGGCCTCTTGTGCGCGGCCGTGTATCTGGCGATGTCCCTGCCGCTGGCGCGATTGGCCAGGCAGCTGGAGCGCCGCTTCCGGGTTCACGCATGAGCGCGCTACTCGCGGTGGACGGACTGCGCCTGGCGCACGGCGGCCGCGAGGTCCTCCGGGCCGTCGGGTTCAGCGTGGCGCCGGGGGAGATCTGCGCCCTGATGGGGCTCTCCGGCGCGGGGAAAAGCTCGGCCTTGCGCGCGGTGGCCGCGCTACAACGCTTCGAGACCGGCACCATCACCGCGGCCGGCTTCGCGCTCCAGGCCGGTCCGACGCCTCCCGAATCGCGCCTGGGGCCGCTGCGCCGGCGGGTGGGCCTGGTGTTCCAGGGCCACGCGCTGTTCGAGCATCTCACGGCGCTGGAGAACGTGACGCTGGCGTTGCGGCACGTGCTGGGGCAGGGCGCGGCCGAGGCCGCGCGGCGGGCGACCGAGCTGCTCGAACTGCTGGAGGTGAGCGAGCGCAGCCGCGCCTACCCGGGGGAGCTATCGGGCGGCGAAGCGCAACGCGTGGCCATCGCCCGGGCCCTGGCGCCGGACCCGCCCCTGCTCTTGATGGACGAGCCGACCGCCGCGTTGGACCCCGCGCGGCGGGCCGGGCTCGGCGAGGTGCTGCGGCGGCTGGCGGTGCAGGGCCGCGGCTTGCTGATCGCCACCCACGACACGGCGTTCGCCCGAGCCCATGCCGACCGGGCGTTCGTGCTGGCCGAGGGCGTCATCGTGGAGTCCGGTCCGGCTGCGACCGTGCTGGAGCAACCCACCCACGAGGCGACCCGCAGGCTGCTCCAGGCGGATGCACATCGGTCGTAGAAACCAGGCCCCCGGCCCCACCCACCCAACTGATTACCGCAGAGAGCGCAGAGATTGAGAAGAGAGATCGCAGAGGTTGTATTTGTGAGGATCCCCAACCGATCCCCTCTCTGCGGTCTCTCTCTTACGTCTCTGCGCCCTCTGCGGTGATCAGTTGCTCTGCGGTGATCAGATGCTCGCGGGCCCTAGAGAAGACCGACAGGATGCCCGGGGCAGGATTCGAACCTGCATGGGAGTCGCCTCCCAAGGGATTTTAAGTCCCTTGCGTCTACCGATTTCGCCACCCGGGCTGGGCGTCTCCCCCTGACCCCCTCCACGCTGTGGAGAGCGAAATGGGTTGAGACGCTATCGAGCTGCGGCCACCGCCCGTGGCACCCGCGTCAGCCAGCCGTGGCGATCCGGCACTTCGCCGCGCACCGTGGCCAGGTAGCGCTCCTGGAGCTTCCTGGTGATGGGCCCGCGCCCGCCCTCGCCGATCTTGACCTGGTCCACACTGCGGATGGGCGTCACCTCCGCCGCGGTACCGGTGAGGAACACCTCGTCTGCGGTGTACAGCATCTCGCGGGGGATGGGCTGCTCGCGCACCGGGATCTCCATCTCCCGCGCCAGGGTGATGATGGTATCTCGGGTGATGCCCCACAGCGAGGTGCCGTCCAAGGTGGGCGTGAACAGGATCCCGTTTCTCACCAGGAATACGTTCTCCCCGCTGCCTTCGCTCAACAGCCCGCCAGGCCCCAAGGCAATCGCCTCGGCGTAACCGTTCATGACGGCGTCCATCTTGATCAACTGCGCGTTGTTGTAGTGACCCGCGCTCTTGGCCATGGCCGGGAAGGTGTTGGGCTCCATCCGCTGCCAGTTGGAGACGCAGGCGTCCACCCCGTCCTCCAGCGCGCCCTCTCCCAAGTAGGTGCCCCAGGGGAAGGACAGGAGGTACACCTCGATGGGGATGCCGATGGGGTTCATGCCCTGCCCCAGTCCTCGCAGCACCATGGGCCGGATATAGCACGCGTCGAACCCGTTCCGCTCCACCGTGGCCATGCAGGCGTCGGCCAGCTGGTCGGGGGAGTAGTCCAGGTCCATGCGGTAAATGCGGCACGAGTCCCGCAGTCGGCGCAGATGGTCGCGCAGCCGGAAGATGGCAGGGCCTTGCGACGTGGTGTAGCAGCGTATGCCCTCGAAGACGGAGGATCCGAACTGCACGGCGAGGCTCATGATGTGCACCTTGGCCTCGTCCCAGGGGATGAACTCTCCGTCCTTCCAGATCCAATCAGCCTTGGCCAGCGGCTTCGCCACGGGAGCCTCCGGGGTGTGGGGCGGGTTTGCTGCCCATCAATCTAACGCGTGAAGAAGGGTGAGGGGTAAGGGCTACTTCTCTTTCTTGTGAAAGTAGGTGTCGGTCCCGTTTAACCAGTCCCACCGGGGCGGACTGAAGACGTCCACGTCCAGCGTGTCCTCGAGCGCCTCGGCCTTGTGGGGGATGTTCGAAGGGATGTGCAGCACCTCGCCGGCGCGCACCACCAGCTCCTCCTTGCCATCCTCGCCGATCCAGAAGCGAAGCGCCCCCTCCAGGATATAGGTCAGTTGCTCGTTCTCGTGCTGATGCTTGGGCACGATGCACCCCTGCTTCAGGTACACGTGCGCCAGCATCATGCGCTCCCCCGTGATGAGCCGGCGGTCGAGCAAGTCGGTGACCTTCTCCTTGGGCATCTGCGACCAACGAAACAAGCGCACCGAGTTCTGGGACATCTCGCCTCCCGGTTGTGGCGTCGCAACCACAGGATTGGTCTGACTCGATCAACATGGCCCAGATTCGCCAGTCGCACAACGCCCCTCTTATCCCTCCGTAACCAGCCGCGCTCGCGGCACGCAGCTGGGCTCGCGCCGCGGCCCTGCTGCGCGCTGCCCCGACGACGCCGTGGCCCGGGACTTGCCATGAGGCATTTCCCGAGAGCCCATGCAACATCGGCTTGGTAGCCTGGTAGCCGTTGGCGGTTCGGGGTTGTCGTTCGTCCGGAAACTCGCTTCTGTCGCACGACTCGCTTGAACGGCTGCGCGATCGGAGCCCGGTCGCGGTGCTGAGCGCGTCCGCCGAGGGCGCGGTGACCGGGTGGAGCCCCGCGGCGGCGCGTTTTCTTCAGTACTCGGCAGACGACGTCACGGGCCGAGCGTTCCCAGCGCTGGCGCAGGATCCCCCCTCCGTGGAACAGGCATTCAGCCGGGCGCGCCGCAGCGACTCGGTGCACACCGTGTGCTTGACCACGCATCTGACCACCAAGGATGGGGGAGCAGCGCCCACGTTCCTGTGCGTAGACGCGCTGAGAGGCGCGGAGGGTCAGGTCGAGGGCTTCCTGATCACGCTACGGGACCTCCGGGCCGTGGTCTTCGAGCCGGCGCACGAGGGCGCGCAGGTGCGCCTCTCCGTGCCGGACGGCAGCGCGCTCAAGAACCTCACGCCGCGCCAGCGGCTGGTGCTGGAGCTCATCGCCGAGGGTTGTTCGACGCGGGAGATTGCCAGGCGGCTCAACCGGAGCGTCAAGACGGTCGAGACCCATCGCGCCCAACTGATGAAGCGGCTCAACCTCCACCATGTGGCTGGCCTAGTGGGCTTCGCGATCCGGGCAGGGCTGGTCACCATCGAGTAGTGGAGCTGTTCCGCTTGGGGTGCCCCCCAGCCTCCGGGTGACCCGCCCGACTGCAGCCCGTCCCACTCTGAGTGGTCCAAAAAACGGGTGGCAGGCTCCCAAAAACGGCCAAATGTCCCAAAACCGCCCTATGGGTGTCCCCAAAACGCCCTATTCCTCAGCCCGCGAGGGGGCTATGATGCTGCGGTGGACGGGGTTATGCGGGCGCCCGCCCCCGTAGCCCCCTTGGGAGGGGCCGGGACGGCCGGCCAGCAGACCTTAAGATTCTCACCTCGGATGGTGCTTATGCTGCGCTTTGCGCCCAAGAACCGGCGTGGCGGCTCCTCCCGGTAGACGCCGCGCTCGCGCCCGCCCGGCCCCCCAGGCCGACACCCAGGCTCCCGCCAGCCCAGGCGACGCCGGGGCGCCTCAGTCATTCCTGGTCTTCTCGCTGAGTCCGGAGCGCTTTGCCATTCCCGCTGGCACGGTGCAGGAAATCGTCCGTGCCGTAGCCATCGCCGCGCTGCCCAGCGCGCCCTCGGTAGTCGAAGGCGTCATCAACTTCCGGGGTCGCATCGTGCCGGTCGCGGACCCGCGCCGCCGCTTCGGGATGCCGGAGGTCCCGCTCCACCCGGATCAGCACTTCATCGTGGCGAGCGCGGGACCCCGATTGGTAGCGCTGCGGGTAGATCGGGCGACCGAGCTCGTGACCATCTCCTGGGAGGCGATCGAGCGCGCTGCCGACGTGGTCCCGGCCGCTCCCTACGTCGCGGGTGTGGCGCGGCTGCCGGATGGGCTGTTGGTGATTCACGACCTGGAGCGGTTCCTCTCGCTCGACGAAACCGCGCGACTGGACCTGGCTCTCCAAGGCGCCGCCGGCTCGGCCCCGGGCGGTGCGGAGGCGACTCGGTGAACCAAGCGGTGCCAGCCGGGGCCGTGGAGGCGGCCGCCGAGTTGTTGAGCCGGCGCACCGGACTGGTCTTCCCCGAACCGCGACGCC
>JACPAP010000153.1 GCA_016180765.1 Gemmatimonadota bacterium | reverse complement strand
GACGCCTTGTTCCGCATGCACGCTTCATAGTTTCCCGGGTACCGCCTTAACCGCGCCTGTCGAATTTTACGACATGCGGGATCCGGCCCGGCCCAGGCTTTCCGCGATCACGTCGTCGCTCAGCTTCAAGCTGTTCTTCGTCCTGTTCCTGTCCATTCTCTTGCTCTTCACGGTGTACGCCGGCGTGCGCACCCGCTTCCAGGCACGGCAGCTCGAGCAGCAGGTCAAGGCGGAGGCGTACCGGGCCAGCGACTTCATCCGGCAGAGCCTGCTCGCCAGCATGTTGGGGAACGAGCGCGAGCGGATCTACCAAATGATCACGCAGCTCGGCGCCGAGAGCGGGGTCGAGGTGGTCCGCATCTACAACAAGCGAGGCGAGATCAAGTTCTCCAGCGACGAGCGGGAGATCGGCACCTCGGTCAACCTCCGGGCCGAAGCCTGTTACGCCTGCCACGCCTCCGACCGGCCGCTGCAGAGCCTCCCCACCGCGGAGCGGGCCCGCATCTACCGGAAGCAGCTGGACGGGCGGCACTACCGGGTCCTGGGATTGATCAATCCCATCCAGAATTCACCCGGCTGCTCCAACGGCGGGTGTCACGCCCACACCGCGGACCAGTCCGTACTCGGCGTGCTGGACGTGCAGATGTCCCTGGCGACCCTCGACTCGGCCCTGGCGTCCTCGGAGCGACACGGCTTCGCGCTGGCGACGCTGGTGATTCTCGCAGCCGCCCTCCTCATGGCGGCCATTGTGTTCTACGCCGTGTACGTGCCCGTCAAACAACTGCGCCGCGGCACTGAGGCGCTGGCCGGCGGCAATCTGGACGTCGAAATCAGCCTGCGCCGGTCCGACGAGATGGGGGTGCTGGCGCGGTCGTTCAACCAGATGGCGCGGAACCTGCAACGCGCGGACAGCGAGCTGCGGACCTGGTCGCACACCCTGGAGACACGCGTCCACGAGAAGACCGCCGAGCTGGAGCGCATCCACCAGCAGATCATCCAGGTGGAAAAGACCGCGTCATTGGGACGGATGGCAGCCACCGTGGCGCACGAGCTGAACAACCCCCTCTCCGGGATCATCACCTACGCCAAGGTGGTCGCCCGGCGGCTGCGAGGTGCCGTGCCCGAGAGCCCGGAGCGGGCGGCGATGCTGGAGGACCTGGAGCTGATCCGCGGCGAGTCCATGCGGTGCGGCAAGATCGTACGCGACCTGCTCACCTACGCCCGCGAGAGCACCCCGGAATTCCAGCCGGTACGTCTGCACGACGTGATCCAGCGCGCGCTCAAGCTAGTGGAGCACCACACCGAGATCGCCCACGTCGAGACCGAGACCGAGTTGCGGCTCGCGGACGACACCGTGGTCTGTGACCGGGAACAGATCGTGCAGGCGCTGATCGCGCTCATGATCAACGCGGTGGAGGCGATGCCGACCGGCGGTCGCCTGACCCTCAAGACCTGGGAGGGGGCGCCCAGGCGCGCGTGCCTCAGCGTGAGCGACACGGGCGTCGGCATCTCGGAGGAGGTCCAGGAGCGGATCTTCGATCCCTTCTTCAGCACCAAGAGCGACGCCAAGGGCGTAGGGCTGGGGCTGGCCGTGGTCTACGGCATCGTGCAACGGCACGAAGGCCGGATTTCCGTCGCGTCCGCGCCCGGCGCGGGCACCACGTTCACCATTGACATCCCGCGAGATCCCTCCGCTGCGGTCAGGGGGGGCGCGCCGGCCAGGCTCGCGGGTGGGCGGGCGACATGAACCAGCGCAAGATCCTCATCGTGGACGACGAGCTGTCAGTCCGGAAATCGTTGGAAGAATGGTTCCGGGAGGACGGCTTCCAGGTGGAGACGGCCGAGGACGGCGAGGCGGCGCTGAAGAAGATGCTGGCCGGTCCCTACGACATCATCATCATCGACCTCAAGATGCCGGGCATGGACGGCATGACGCTCCAGAAACGGGTGCGCGAGGTGGACCGCGACGCCACCATCATCATCCTCACCGCCTATGCCTCGGTGGAGACCGCGGTGGAGGCGCTGAAGCAGGGGGCCTTCGACTATCTCACCAAGCCGGTGGACCCGGACGACCTGTCCCATGTGGTCCAGAACGCCCTGCGCCAGAAGGAGCTCGCCGAGGAGAACCTGCGGCTGAAAGAGAAGGTCTCCGAGCTGAGCTTGCCCACGCCCATTATCGGCCAGAGCCCCAAGATGCAGCATGTGCTGGACCTGCTGCGCACCGTGGCGGAGACCGATTCGACGGTGGTCATCCGGGGCGAGAGCGGCACCGGCAAGGAGCTGATCGCCCGGGCGATCCACGCCCAGAGCCGGCGGCGGTACTTCCCCATCGTGGCGGTCAACTGCGGCTCCATCCCGGAAACCTTACTCGAAAGCGAGCTCTTCGGGCACGAGAAGGGCGCTTTCACCGGGGCGCAGTACCGGCGCAAGGGGAAAATCGAGCTGGCCCACGGCGGCACCTTGTTCTTGGACGAGATCGGGGACATCAGCCCCAAGATGCAGATCGACCTGCTGCGGGTGCTGGAGACCAAGCGGTTTACCCGGCTGGGCGGCGACCAGGAAGTGACCTCCGACTTCCGGCTGGTCTGCGCCACCAACAAGGACCTGGAGAAGCTGGTCGAGGAGCGCGCCTTCCGCGAAGACCTCTACTATCGGATCAACGTCTTCACCATCCAGCTGCCGCCGCTCCGGGAGCGCGCCGGAGATATCCTCCCGCTGGCGCGGCACTTCGTGCAGAAATACGCCCGGGCCATGGCCAAGCCGCCGATGGAGTTCTCTCCGGAGGCCGAGGCCGTGATGCTGGCCTATCGCTGGCCGGGCAACGTCCGCGAGCTGGAAAACGCGGTGGAGCGCGCCATGGTGATCGGGAAGGGCCCCACCATCCAACGGTCGGACTTGCCGCTCGCGCTGGACGCGGAGTCCCCGGACCCCAAGGACCTGTCCCTGGAGGCGCTGGAGAAGCAGCACATCGAGCGGGTGCTGGCGCAGCACAACGGCAACGTCACGCAGTCGGCGCAGGTGCTTCGCATTGATCGTGCCACGCTCTACCACAAGATCAAGCGATATGGCCTCAGGCGGTAGCCGTGGGCCCGCCGGTGTTCGTCGCCTTCCTCAACGGCTACACCCCGCCGTGGGCCGATCAGGTGATCGAACGCCTGGCCGCGACCCTGCCTTACCCGATCCGGCGGGTTGACCTTCGCTTCGATCTCCGTCCGTACTACGCCCCCGAACGCCGCCAGCACCACGCCACCCTTCTGCTCGCTACCCTGCTGAGGCATCTCCCGGAGCCCGGCGGCAAGATCGTCGGCATCACGTGCGAGGATCTGTTCATCCCGGTGCTGACGTTCGTGTTCGGACAGTCCCAGCTGGACGGCCCGGCCGCCGTCGTGTCCACCTACCGGTTGCACAACGAGTCCTACGGCCTGCCGGCTGACGAGGAGCTGCTCCGGGCCCGCACCGTCAAGGAAGTGGTGCACGAGCTGGGGCACGCCTTCGGCCTGGTGCACTGCCGGGACCAGCGCTGCGTGATGCGGGCTTCCACCTATGTGGAGGAAGTGGATCTCAAAGACGCCGGGTTCTGCGACACCTGTAGGACGATGATTGCTGCAAGAACCGCGTAGATGGCGCTGCGCTGGAGGGCTCCCTTCGCGCGCTCGCAGTCCGCGCGCGCCGCAGACGACGACGATTCACATGGCGCGCGCTTCACTGACGCGCGCTCCGGGAGCCCTCCAGCGCAGCGTCCACACGCGAAGCTCTCAACTGTCCGCTGCGTCATCCGGCGGCTGGATCCGCTGGCGGCGGAGCCAGCTCCGGTACTCCCGAGGGTGATGCTCCTTCAGGTCCCGCAGCGTGATCTTCCCGTCGATCCACACCTTGCCGAGGGGGAAGACCCCGGGCTTGAGATGCACGTTGTACAGGTGCCACAGGATGATGGAGAGGAATGCCAGCAGCGCCTCGTATCCGTGGATCAAGAGCACGAGATCGTACACCCACTCGGGGAAGATGCGGAGAGTGACCTCGAAGAACCACATCATGAAACCGGTGAGCACCATGACCGCCGAGCCCCAGACCACGGCGAAATACTCGATCTTCTCGAACGGGTTGAATTTCCCGAACGGCGGCGGCTCATGGACCTTCCCCAGTTGATACTTCAGATAGTGCACGAAGTCCTTCACATCCTGAAGCCGCGGAGCCATCCAGCCGAAATCCCGCCGGCCTTCCTCGCTGAACAGCACGTACAGCACGTGAAAAGCCGCCAGCCCCGCGAGGGTCACGCCCGCGAACCGGTGCAGGAACGTCCGGACCGAGAACACCCCACCCCACACCTGGATCAGCGGCGTTTCCGGAAACAAGAGCGGGACGCCGGTCACGATCAACACGGTGAAGCTCACCATCAGAACGATGTGCTGCACCCGCTCGGCGATCGTGAGCCGCATCACCACGGTGCGGTCGAGATCGCCCGCGTACGGTTCCCAGGGGGGCGTCGGCTGCGCCGGCACGCCTCGCTCAGGCACGGTCGCGCCCCCGCCGGCGCGGGTCTACCACGCGGTGCCGATACTGATCCAGCGCGATCATGCCGGCCGCGAAGAGGATGATCCCGGCCATGAGCAGGTAGTAGAACCACTGCACGCCGTAAGCGAACAGGTTGATGTCCTCTCGCACCGAGGCGACGTGAATCTTCCCTCCGGTCACGCCGGCCCCGATGCCTGGGTGACACCGCCCGCAGGTGGCGACCAGGTTGCCGGGGGCCACGGACGACGCGGGGTCGGAGGACGGCAGGATGTCGTGCGCGCCGTGGCAGCTCTCGCAGTTGGCGGCGGTGAGCTGGCCTGACACCAGCGCGATCCCGTGGAACGAGCCGAGGTAACTCTCGCGCCTCGCCGACGGGAGCCCGTACCGGGCGTTGAGGTCCTCCCGTTCGTGGCAGCGCAGACAGGTCCCCGGAACCCGGCTGGGGTAGACGCTCGAACCGGGACTGGTGATCGGTTGCACCGCGTGCTCGGTGTGGCAGTCCACGCAGGTCGGGACGTCGGCGTTCCCCTGGGCCAACCTCCGGCCGTGAATCCCGCGCTGGAAGGCCGTCACGATGCCCTGATGGCACCGTCCGCAGGTCTCGATCACGTGCGCGCGGTTCATGGGCGACGCCGGGCTGGCGACGATCTGGATCTCGTGGGCGCCGGTTCCCGGCTGGCCGTGACAGTCGGTGCACACGGGAGCCACCGACAGGCCCTTCTGGATGAGCGCCCGGCCGTGCACGCTCTCGAGGTACGTCGGCACCGCTTCGACGCCTCCCTGTCCGAACCGCGCCATTTTCTCCCGATCGCTGTGGCAGCCGGCGCACGCCTGGAATTGCGTCAGCCGGTACACGGCGGACTGGGGATCGGCCGGCCGACGGATGTCGTGGCTGCCGTGGCAGTCGGCACAGGTGGCGGGGATGGTCCCGGCGGTCGGGTGCACCCGGCCGTGCACGCTGCCCTCCAGCTCGTCCTTGGCCGCGCTGTGGCAGCCGCCGCAGTCCACCGGGATCACCCGCGCGTGCGGATAATCGGAGATGCTCTGGTGGCACATGGTGCAGGTGAAGCCTACCTGGCCGTGGACCGAGCTCTTGAACACGGCGGGATCCACGAACAGCCGCGCCCCCCCGGCCGAGTCGGCCGCCAGCGACGCGGCCATGGCGCGATCCCCGTGGCAGCCCGCGCAGGCCTCTTCCTGCGCGTGGGCCCCGGACCGGGCCACCAGCGCGGCGCAAACGGCCGCCAGGGGCCAGATCGGCCAACGGTGACCGGACCGTTTCACAGTGCGGATTTTCCCCCGCCGCAATCAACCAAAGTGGCCCTCGGCGTTGGC
>JACPAP010000152.1 GCA_016180765.1 Gemmatimonadota bacterium | reverse complement strand
AGCACCCCGAGGCCACCATGCACCTGATTACGCTCGAGCCGGAACCCGTCCTCGGCATGCCTGCTGGCATCTCGGTCCACGCCGCGTCGGGCTGGCTTCTGGGATGACCGTCTTCGAGCAGCGCGGTTGCTTGCGCAAGGTGTTTGGCCTGATGATGTTTCCACCCGGGCGCCGATAGCTCAACTGGCAGAGCAACTGACTCTTAATCAGTAGGTTCCAGGTTCGATTCCTGGTCGGCGCACTCCCTCCCCGTTGCTTGCCGGTGCCGCGGGTGGCGCGTAAGCTAGCCCAGCCCACCAGGCAGGCCGCTCATGGATTCTCAGGCGCAGGCGCTCGAGCGCGTGCACGCCCCATACGCCCCCCTGGACGCGCGGGTGGACCAGCTCCTTCGCGACATCCGCGCGGCCTGTCAAAAGCCCGCTCACGAGTCGCACAACCGCGCGAACGAGCGTCAGGTTGAAGAATTCCTGAGCCGACTCGTGGCTGAGCTCCCCGGGCGCACGTACCCGATACCCCGAGACGGCCGGCCCGAAGCGAGCCAGGCGGCCAGGCAGGCATGGAGCGCGGCCCGGGCGCGGCGCGACGGGCCCTGCGTGGTGATCGAGCGGCAGCGGCTCTCCACCTGGGCTCTCCGCACCACGCGCTGGAACTACCTCTTCACCGTTCCCGGCGAGAGCGACGACCGCGTCATCCTGGTGGCGCACTACGACACCTGGCGGGGTCCCGGGGCGGACGACAACACCACCGGCGAAGAGATCGTCAAGCAGTACCTGCTGGCCGATCTGCGCTCGAGCCAACGGCCCCGCCTCACCCACACCTACTTTCTGGCCGGCTCCGAAGAGTGCGGGCTCATCGGCCTCCTGTCCCAGATCCTGCTGGCGCTCGGCCTCCAGGCCGCCAACCTCGCCATTGCCCAGCAAGACTGGCTCTATGCGGCGGCCGCCATCGCGCTGGCGCCGCTGGCCAGCTATCGCTTTGGCGTTTCGGGCTCCCGCGAGTATGTGAAAACGCTGGGCCAGGAGGAGCTCCGCCGCATCCGCGCCGTGGTCTCGGTGGATTCGGTGGGCGAAGGCCGATTGTACATCCCCAACTATCTCGCCGGCGGCACGACCGATCACGTGTCGTCTCTCGAGGTGAACAACGGCCTGTGGCATCGCCTCAGGGAGATCGTGGCGCGGGTGGTGCATGGCTGGAGCGCCGGTCCCACCGCCCGCCGGTGCGGGTACCCGCCAGCGCGCTGGTGGCGATGCTGCCGGGCAAGGCTTCACCCAGGCCTGATCCAGGGTTGGACCTTCGTGAGCTTCTTCGTGATGGCATGGCTGCTGGCCCAGGTGGTGGATTGGGGCTTTTCCCTGGGCTTCACGCTGTGGCCGGCGTTCGCCGTGTGGTTCGGGCGGCACGCCGCCTTTGCCATGGCCGCCGTCGTGATCCTGGAGCTCGCGCTGCTGGTCTACCTGATGGCGCGGCGCATTCCCACCTGGATCGACAACGCCTACCGGCATGAGAACCGGGCCGACAACCGCGGCAGCTTGCGACGCGTTGCCGTGGGGGCGGCGTCGGCCGGCTGATCCTCAGCGCTCCCGCCCCGGCTCCCGGTCGAGCAAGGGCCCGTGGCTAGTTCCCGCCGATCTGTGTGAACGGAACCTGAAATTGGCGCCAAGTCCCGTTACCGCTCGCCCCGGGGCGGACCCTAGTCCGCATAATGGTAGGCATCCCTTTCCTCGGGGGCCGCATGATGGCACCAAGGATCGCCCCATGGGTGGCCACGGTCGGGCTCATCGTCTTCGCGAGCTGCGGGCAGGGCCAGCCGCCTGCCGGCCGCGACCCGCGCACCGGGATCATGCTCCCGGTGGACGCCCGCGACGGGGTGATGGCGGAGATGCGGACGATGCTCGGCTCGGTCAACGCGCTCCTGATCGCCCAGGCCAAGAGAGATACAGCGGCGATGCGCCAGGCGGCGCTCGCATCCGGAACGGCGGCGGCGGCAGACCCGGCGCTGGAGCAGCTCCTGCCAGAGGCGTGGTTGAAGTTGGCGATGAGCACCCACGGACAGTTTGACGAGCTGGCGCAAGCCGTCTCCCGACCCGGGGGCCGCGACTCCGTGACGGTGCGCCTGGCCGCGCTCACGGGCAACTGCGTGGCCTGTCACGCGACGTATCGGCTCGAAGTACGGCAGTGAGGAGGGCTCATGACTGAGAAGCAACTGGCGCGGATCTTCGGGTGGGGCACGGCGGCTTTTCTGGTCGTCCTGGTAGGCATGAGCGTGGACCCGCTGGGCAAGGTCACCCGCGGCCGCACGCCTCCGCCCTAGGGCTGCGGGAACTTGAGCTGGCCGATCCGCTGGCGGCCGCTGAGCGCCCGCATCATGCGGCGGAATGGCCGATGCGAGAGCGGCCGGGCCACGCGGTAGACCCGCCGCCAGATGGTGTACACCAACTGGCGGACCTCGGTGGTGGGCAGTGACTGCCGGAAGCTTCCCAACGGCTGGTAGTACAGCACCAGCTGGACCGCCGGGCGAAGCCATGCCACCGACGGTTGGTAGTAGGGGAAATCCAACGCGATCGCGCCGTTGTGCCGCACGATGTGGCGGAGCCAGGGGTTGTCGGGTCGGACCTCGCCCACGATGGCGGCGAGGCGCCTGCCACGGATGCGGCGTGCATCCGCCTCGAAGGCCCGATGCAGGGCGCGGCGCAGCCCCTGCCCGACGCCCCGGCCCCGCTCAGATGGCAGCACCGCGATGTAGCCCACCATCCCGACGTTCCGGTTCCCGACGTAGCTCCCGCTCGCCGTCCCGACCAGCCGGTCGTGGCGGGTCGCTACCAGCAGGTGCCAGTTCAGGTCGGTCCAGAGCCCCGCGCTCCGCTCGCGCATCACTTCGGCCCACTCCCGGCGGGACAAGAGTTCGGCGCGCGGGAAGGTGCGACGCAGCAACGCGTACGCGGCCTTGAAGGCCGGGTCGGTGGTGGACTCTACTTCCCGGATCCTGAGTCGGGCGCGGGACTTCGAGTCAGTCATGCGCCGGCAGGGGCGGGAGGGGGAGCTTGAAGAGCTGGCGTGCGTTCTCATAGAGAATCGCCCGCCGGTCGGCCTTGGATAACTTGAGCTGTCGCATGAACTCGACGTAGGACTTCATGGAACAGATGGGCCAATCGGTGCCGTACAGGAGCCGGGTGGCCTCGCCCGCGTACAGGATCACCTCCTGGATCTGTTCTTCCATGTAGTCCTCGAACGCCTCCGTGAACTCTCCCAGGATCAGGCCGGAGATATCCGCGTAGACGTTCTTGTTCTTGTACACGACCTCCATGCAGTCCACCAGCCACGGGTTGCCGAGGTGGCAGATCACGAAGTTCACGTTGGGGAAATCCACCGCGACTTCGTCCACTTCGAGCGGGTGGGCGTACTTGAGCTTCCCCTTGGGGTTGTAGGTATCCCCGCAGTGGATCATCACCGGCACGCCGAACTCCTCGGCCAGCTCGTACACCACCCGCAGGCGGTGGTCGTGGGGATAGAATGGTTCGTAGCCGGGATACAGCTTGAGGCCCTTGATCCGACCGACGGCCAGGAAGTCCGCCAACTCGCGGAGATCCCGTTGGCGGTAGTTCAGGTAGCTGATTCCGGCTACCACGCCGAGGTTGCCGTAGGGCTCCACCCCCCGGACCACCTCGGCCGTGGCCGGCCGGTTGGCGTTCACCAGGTAACTCGTGAGGATCAGCGCGTAGCTGACTTCCGCCTCCGCCATGGCGGCCTGTAGCTTGTCCAGGCTCTCAGGGAGCGAGACGGAGAGTTCCTCGTGGTAGTTGTTCAAATGCACATGGCAGTCAATGATCATGGATGGATTATGTCGCCGCGGCGGCGCCCGGGGGAGAGGCGCCGAGGTTTACACCGTCGTGTCGGGGGATAAGTTGCGGTAGTGACGACATGATGCCGACGCCGTTCTCGGAGTTCTGGTGGTAACCGCTGGTGCCGGGATCGAGCCCGGTCCCGAATCCACTATGCTGGCGGTGGTGAGTAACCGCCTGCCGTTCAGCGCCGAGCGGCATCACGGGGAGCTGTCGCTGACCCGATCGCCCGGGGGTTTGGTCGCCGCCCTCGATCCGGTGCTCAGGCGGCTGGGCGGCGTGTGGGTCGGCTGGCCGGGTGTCCCGGAGGAGGACGTTGAGGCCGCCGGCGGCCTGACGATGCCGCCGGACGACGGTGTCTGTTATCGGCCGGTGCCGCTCAGCGCGCGCGAGGTGTCGCAGTACTACGGGGGGTTCTCCAACCGGACGTTGTGGCCGCTGTTTCACTACTTCGTGGGGCGCACCACCTTCGACTCCGCCACCTGGCGCGCCTACGAGCGGGTCAACGAACGCTTCGCCGTCGCCGTCGCGGAAGAGGCGCGACGCGGCGCTCTGGTGTGGGTGCACGATTATCACCTGCTGCTGGTGCCGTACTTCCTGCGCCGCCTGGTGCCCCAGGCGCGGCTCGCCTTCTTCCTCCATATCCCGTTCCCCGCCGCCGACGTGTTCCGCGTGCTCCCGTGGTCGCGCAGCCTGTTGCGCGGGATGCTCGCCTCCGACCTGGTGGGTTTTCAGGTCCCGGCGTACGCGCAGCACTTCCTCACCTGCGCCGAGCGGCTGCTGGGGTGCGAGGTGGATCGCGCGGCGGGCATCGTTCGCAGCGAGGGCCGTGAGGTTTCGGTCCAGGTGCATCCCATCAGCGTGGACACCAAGGCCATCGAGGAGCGGGCGCGGCCGGCGGCGCCGCCGCTGCCCCAACAAGAGCGCGGGCTGGAAGTGCTCGGCGTGGACCGGCTCGACTATACCAAGGGGCTGCAAGAGCGCCTGCTGGCAGTGGAGCGCTTCTTCGAGCGCTATCCCGCATACCACGGGCGGGTGCAGTTCACCCAGTTGTTGGTCCCCAGCCGGGAGCGGGTCGCCGAGTACAGCCAGCTCAAGCGGGAGATCGACGAGACCGTGGGACGGATCAACGGGCGATTCTCGGAGGCGGGGTGGGCGCCCATCCGGTACTTCGTGCGCTCGCTCCCCCCCGAGGAACTGGTGCCGCTCTACCGGCAGGCGGACGTGGCGCTGGTGACGCCGCTGCGGGACGGCATGAACCTGGTGGCGAAAGAGTACGTCACGGCACAGCTGGAGAACGACGGCGTCCTGATCCTCTCGGAGATGGCCGGTGCGGCGGAGGAACTTCAGGAAGCGCTCATCGTCAACCCGTTCGACGTGGATATGGTGGCCGAGGCTGTGCACCGGGCGCTCTCGATGCCGGAAGACGAACGGCGGGCCCGGATGTCGGCCTTGCGCGACCGGGTGCGGGCCCACGACGTCCACGCCTGGGTGAACCGATTCCTCGAGGCGGCCGCCGCGGCGGCGCGGCAGGCTCGGGCGTCCACTGCGTCGCCGACCGACGCCGTGCTGCGCCGTCTGGCCCCCTGGCTGGCGCAGCGGCCGACCGTCGCGCTGTTCGTGGACTACGACGGGACACTGACTCCCCTGGTGGCGCGCCCGCAGGAGGCGCGCCTCGCGGAGGCTACCCGGCAGGTGCTGGAACAGGCCCTGCGAACGCCCAACGTGGATGTGGTGGTGGTCTCCGGCCGGTCGGTGGCGGACGTGCGGGACATGGTGGGCGTGTCCGGACTTACCTACGTCGGGAATCACGGGTTCGAGATCGAGGGCCCGGGGATCAGCTATCGGTATCCCGGCACGGAGCGCTTCCTGGCGGCCCTCGCCAGTGCCGCGACGGAGCTCGAGGCGCTGGCGATCGAGGGAGCCTGGGTCGAGCACAAAGGGGTCACGCTGACCTATCACCTGCGCGCCGTGCCCCGGGCGCTCCGGGAACGGGCGGGCACGACGCGGTCGAGGGACGGCCGCCGGTGGACTGGCACAAGGGGCACGCCGTCCTGTACGTGGTGGTGCGCCGGCACGGGGTCCAGTGGCCGGCGCGCGTGCGGGCCTTGTACGTCGGGGACGACGCCACCGATGAGGACGCGTTTCGCTCGCTGTCAGGGATCGGGCGGTCCATCTGTGTCTCGCCGGTGACGCCCGCCGCCGGCACCGCGGCCGACTTTCGCCTCCCCGACCCGGACGCGGTGGTCCAGCTCCTTCGCTGGCTGGCTTCCGGCGCCTTTGCGGGCGCGCCGCGATAGTTTTCAGAACCTCATGAGCTATCTCCCGATCGGCGATTACGGCGTCATCGGGGACCTGCACACGGCGGCCCTGGTTGGCCGCACCGGCTCCATCGACTGGTGCTGCGCGCCGCGGTTCGATTCCCCCAGCGTGTTCGGCGCCATCCTGGACGCGCGGCGTGGCGGCCGCTGCGCCGTCACGCCCACGGCGCCGGCCGTGAGCGAACAGCGCTATCTGCCGGAAACCAACGTGTTGGTGTCCACCTTCATGCCCCACGCCGGCGGCGCCGTGCAGGTGACCGACTTCATGCCGGTGGGTCCGGCGCGCGACGGCCGCGCCGAGATCCACCGGCGCATCCGGTGCCTGCGCGGCGCGGCCGAGGTGGAGGTGGTGTTCGAGCCGCGCTTCGACTACGGGCTCAAGGTGCCGGCCCTGACCTGCCGCCGGCACGGCGTGCTCGCCACCGACGCGGACGACGACGTGGCGACCATCGCGACGGCGCCAGGCGTGAGCTGGAGCGTCGAGGAGGGCAGGGCGACCGCCCGGATTCCGCTCCAGGCCGACCAGACGGTATGGCTGGTGCTGCGGTTCGACGACGATGAGGTGCATCCGGTCGAGCACTACCGGTCCCAGGAGAAGCTGGACGCGACGATCCAGTGGTGGGATGGGTGGTGCTCTCGGATCACCTATCAGGGTCCCTACCGGCAAGAAGTCGAGCGGAGCGCGCTGCTCCTCAAGCTGTGCTGCTACGAGCCGTCCGGCGCCATCCTGGCGGCCCCCACGACCTCGTTGCCGGAGTGGCTGACCGCCAGCCGCAACTGGGACTATCGCTTCACCTGGCTCCGGGACTCGGCCTTCGTGCTCTACGCGCTCGACGCCCTGGGCTACGACGCCGAGGCGGATGGGTTCATGCGGTTCCTCAAGCGCGTGGGCCGGCGCGCGGACGCCCGGTACTTCCAGATCATGTACGCGGTGGACGGGCGGCGGGAATTGCCGGAGCGCATCCTGGAGCACCTGGAGGGCTACCAGGGCGCGAGCCCGGTGCGGGTGGGGAACAGCGCCGCCGGTCAGTTCCAGCTCGACGTGTACGGCGACATGCTGGAGACCGGCAACGTTTGGCGCCAGCGCCACCAGATGACCGAGGGGACGTGGAAAGTGCTCCGGGACCTGGTGGACTGGACCGCCGGGCACTGGCGGGGCCCGGACTCAGGCATCTGGGAGCCGCGCAGCGCACAGAAGCAGTACGTGCACAGCAAGGTGATGGCCTGGGTGGCGCTGGATCGCGGGGCGCGCATCGCCACCGAGCTGAACCTGCCGGGTGACCCGGAGCGGTGGCGCCGTGAGGCTGACGCGGTGCACGCCGAGGTGCTGGAGCGCGGCTGGGACCCGGCGCGCCAGACGTTCGTGCAGGCGTACGGCGATCCGCAGCTCGACGCCGCGTTGCTGGTGATCCCCAAGGTGCGGTTCCTCCCCCGATCCGACCCGCGGGTGCGGAGCACCCTCGGTGCCATCCGCAAAGAACTAGCCACCGTGTGCGAGGATCTGATCTACCGGTATCGGACGCCGGACGGCGTGAGCGGCGACGAGGGGGCCTTCGTGGTGTGTAGTTTCTGGATGGTGCAGAACCTCGCGATGGTAGGAGAGTACGCGGAGGCCGAGCGGCTGTTCCGCAACCTGCTCCGCCGGGGGAACCACCTCGGGTTGTTCGCGGAAGAGATTGATCCCGCCACCGGCGCGCACCTGGGGAACTTCCCGCAGGCCCTTTCGCACGCGGCGCTGATCAACACGGCCCACATCCTGGAGCTGCTGCGCCCTCGAGAAGCGCCGGGGGCCGCCGCCCCAGCCGCCTCAGCGTAGTGCGGGGCTCACCACCACCGGCTCGCGCTCGAGCCGCACTCCGAACTTCTCCCGCACGGCGCGCTCGATCTCCCCGGCGAGCGCCAGCAGCTGGGCCGTGGTGCCGCCCAGATTCACCAGCGCCAGCGCGTGCCGGCTGGAAATGCCGACGCCGTCCTTTCGATACCCCTTCCGGAATCCTGCCTGCTCGACCAGCCAAGCGGCCGGCACCTTCACGCCCGCCGGGGCCGGGAAGGTAGGAATCGGGGCGCTCCCTCCCGCGGCCTTCCACCGCCGCTCCAGTTCGGCGAATGCTTCGGTTGGCAGCACCGGGTTGACAAAGAAGGAGCCGACCGACCGGGTGTTGGGATCGCCCGCGTCCAGCACCATGGACTTCCGCCGCCGAAGCTCGAGCACGGTGTCGCGCACCAGCCGTACCCCCTCGGCCGGCGGGAGGCGCGCCAGGTCGGCCTTTTCCGCGACCGCGTTCGCCAGCTCCGGATACCGAAGCGTCGGAACGGTGTGGCGGCGGAGACGGAACGTTGCGCCCAGCACCACGAATCGGTCCTGGTCCTCTTGCTTGAACCGGCTAGTGCGGTAGGCGAATCCGCAACCTGCAGCATCGAAGGTGACCCGCTCCAGTGTGTCCCGCACCAGACAGGTGACGCCGAGAATAGTTTCGGCCACCTCCTGCCCGTACGCGCCCACGTTCTGGATCGGCGTCCCGCCGACCAATCCGGGGATGCCGGAGAGGCACTCCACCCCCGAGAGGCCGCGGCGGACGGCCTCCGCCACCAGCTCGTCCCACACCACCCCGGCACCGGCCCCCACATCCGCCGCGTCGCCGGCCTCGCGAACGGTGAGGCCACCGAGCGCGACCCGCACCACCAGGCCGGGGAACCCGGCGTCGGGGAAGATGACGTTGCTCCCGCCGCCCAGGACCTGCACCGGGAGCCGCCCCTGGCGGGCCAGCGTGAACGCCTCCCGCAGCTCGTTCTCGTTGGTGCAATCCACGAAGAAGCGGGCGGGCCCGCCAAGGCCGATGGTGGTATAGGGCGCCAGCGGGACGTGTTCCTGAAGCTTCACCGTCGCTCCTGGTCGCTCGAAGGCTAGCACCGGCTGCCGCCGGCGGCCAATCCGTGCGGCCATCGGCGCTGATGTGCACCGCACTATGCAGGAAGGCAGCGGGAGTCCACGACCGCTCGCTGTGAAGGGATTTTTAAGTGCGGTTCACGGTGGGCTGAGCGTGGCCTGCGCATGTTTCGCGCGAATGAGACTCAGTCTCGGTTCCGCACCGAACGCAGGGTCCCGGCAGACGGCCTGTGGCTCGTGTCATCACGCGTCGGACCGCCTCGACGCGCGCGCCAAGACGCATCTTCGCGTCGCCCTCATCGGCAGTCCCAACGTCGGCAAGAGCGCGCTGTTCAATCGGCTGACCGGCCGGTACGTCACCGTCTCCAACTACCCGGGTACCTCGGTGGAGATCTCCCGGGGTGCGGGGCTCATCGGCGAGCGGCACGTCGAAGTGCTCGATACACCCGGCCTCTACTCGCTGACGAGCACCACGGAGGAGCAGCGCGCGGTGCGGCGCTTCCTGCTGGACGGCGGCGCCGACGTCCTGGTGCAGGTGGTGGATGCCAAGAACGTGCCACGCATGCTGGCGCTCACGTTGCAGCTGGTCGAATTGGGCCGGCCCATGGTGGTTGCCGTGAACATGATGGACGAGGCGCAGCGCCTGGGCCTGGTGCTGGACGTTCCCGGGCTCTCCCAGCGGCTGGGTGTTCCGGTGGTGCCGATCGTCGCGGTGGAGGGCAGCGGAATCTCGGATCTCAAGCGCGCGATCCTGGCCGCGACCAGGGGCCCGGTACCGCTTCCTCCGGTGTATGGGAACGGGGTCG
>JACPAP010000151.1 GCA_016180765.1 Gemmatimonadota bacterium | reverse complement strand
CAACCTCCGCAACCGGAGCCCCTGGCTGGCACGACTCACCGAGCGCCGGCTGGGCGTTGCGGCTCGCCGATCCCTCCCCACGTGGAGGCGTGACTGGATTCACCGCAGAGAGCGCAGAGAGCGCAGAGGGTCCGGAGAACGAACGGAAACCAGAAAGCTCGTCCTATGGGTGGATACGTTCAACACGTACTTCGAGCCTGAGAACGCTTTCGCGGCGTTGCGGGTGCTGGAGGCGGCGGGGTACGAGGTGGTCCTGCCGGCCGCTGCCGACGGGGGGCGGCCCATCTGCTGCGGGCGGACCTTCCTGAGCGTGGGGCTGGTGGACCAGGCGCGAGAGGAGGCGGCGCGCGTCGTCGAGACGCTCCGGCCGTACCTGGAGCGCGGGATGCCGGTGGTGGGCCTGGAGCCGTCGTGTCTGCTCACGGTGCGCGACGAATACGGTGGCCTCCTGAGCGATCCCCTGGTGCCTGGTCTGGCGGAGCGAGCGATGCTGCTCGAGGAGTTCCTGGCCCACGAAGCCTCGCTCGGGGAGCTGCACCTCCCGCTGGCGCCGCAGCCAGGGCGGCGAGCGCTGGTGCACGGGCATTGCCACCAGAAGGCGTTCGGCGTCATGCCGGCCGTGGAGCAGGCCCTCCGCCTGGTGCCCGGGCTGGAGCTGGAAATGATAGAGAGCAGCTGCTGCGGCATGGCGGGCGCCTTCGGCTACAGCGCGCGGCACTACGACGTCTCGATCCGCATGGCCGAGTTGAGCCTGCTGCCCGCGGTGCGGGGAGCGCCGCCGGAGGCCTGGGTTGTGGCGGACGGGACCAGCTGCCGGCATCAGATCAGGGACGGCGCGGGGCGGGACGCGGTCCACGCAGTGCGCGTGCTCGACCACGCTCTGGTTCGGTCGTGAGGGGGACCCACCCGCGTCCCACTCGCCTTACGTGCCCCGCGCCCGCTATGATCTAGGCGCATGCCACGCCGTCGCCGGTCATCCCGCAAGTCGCCCACCCGAGGGGTGTCGGTGCCCGCTCCCCGCCGCCGCGCCGCCGCGGAGCTGGTGCGGATCCTGAAGCCCGGCATTCGGGTGGCGCTCACCACCCACGTCAACGCCGACGGCGACGGCAGCGGCTCCGAGGTGGCCCTGTGGCACCTGCTCACCGCCCGCGGGGTCCGCGCCGTGATCGCCAACCCCACGCCATTCCCGGAGCGCTACGGGTTCCTGCTCCAGGGAAACGAGCACGCCGACAAGTCGGGAGAAGCGGTGAAGCATCTCCGGCGCGCGGACGCGGTGGTGGTGCTGGACATCAGCGACGTGGGGCGCCTGGGCCAGTTGGGCCAGGTGGTGCAGGAGACCGGTGTGCCGGTGGGGTGCGTGGATCATCACGTGAGCGACGGCGCCTTGCCGGCCGGCCCGCGCTTGGTGGATGCGCACGCGTGCGCCACCGGCGAACTGGTCTACGATCTGGCGCGCGCCGTGGGCTGGGCGTTGACGCCCGAGGTGGCCCGGGCCTTGTACGTGGCGATCCTCACCGACAGGGGCGGCTTCCGCTTCAGCAACACCTCGGCGCGGGCGCTCCAGGTGGCGGCTCACTTGCTGGCGCACGACCTCGATCCGGAGGAGATCTACCGAGAGGTCTATGCCGCCTCTCCGGAGGGACGGGTCCGGCTGCTCGCCGAGGTGCTCGAGACGCTGGTGGTAGAGCACGACATCGGCCTGGCGTGGGTCACGGTCCCCACCGGCGCGCTGGAGCGGCACGGGGTGGATGCCGAAGAGCTGGAAGGCATCGTCGAGTTCCCGCGCTCCATCAAGGGGATGCGGCTCGCGCTGCTGTTCCGTTCGCTGGCCAACGGTCGGATCAAGGTCTCGTTCCGCTCGGTGGGAGCGGTGGACGTGGCGCAGCTCGCGGCCCAGTTTGGCGGCGGCGGGCACAAGAAGGCCGCGGGCGCGTCGCTCACGGGGCCCCTGGCGGAAGCGCAGGCCCGGGTATTGGCGGCGGCGCGGGACTTGCTGCGGCGGGGATAGGGGAGGCAGAGGGCACAGAGGGTGGGGTACGTCTCGTCGCGCGTCACCGGAGCGCGCGCCATCGATGCCTACACGTCCGGTCGGACGTGTCCACGTCCATCCTGACACTTCAGGCTGATCCGGTCCTCGCCCGGTTCAGGTTCCCCGCAGCTGAATTGCGCGCGTTAGCCAGCAGCATCCACGCTTGCCGGCCAAGACATCTCTACCGTAAGCTTCAGTCAATGCCGACGGTCCTCCGGTCTGGCCCGCATCGCCTTTTCTTCTATTCAGCCGACCGGAACCAGCCACGGCACGTACACGTCGCCCGGGATGATTGCCGTGCCAAGATCTGGCTAGAGCCGATCCAGCTGCACGACAGCATGGGATTCGGGCGAGCAGAGTTGGGGAAGCTGGAAGGACTCGTGGAAAAACACGCGGTCGTGCTGCGAAAGGCATGGGATGACTTCTTCGCCAGTTGATGTTGGTCAGGCCTTGGCCCAAAACGTACGGGTGACAAACGACACCTTGATCGTCGACCTCGTTGACGGTCGGACGGTGTCGGTTCCGGTCCGTTGGTATCCTCGTCTGGCTCATGGCACGCCCGCGGAACAGGCTCAATGGGAGCTCATCGGGCGAGGCCACGGCATTCATTGGCCAACACTCGATGAGGATATCGCGGTGGAGGACCTTCTCGCCGGACGTCGCTCTGGCGAAACCCAAGCCTCTCTGAAACGCTGGCTGCAGTCGCGCCAAGCTGCTGGCTAAGGAAAATGGAGCCGCCGGGCGCTCGCGGAACGCGCATCTGTGGACTAACTGCCGCCCGATGCACAGATAAGGAAGTAGTGATTGTGTGCGGCCACCGCGTCGCCCGCGGCTCATTTCCGGACCGTTATGCGGCGGCTTGCCCGGCCTCTTGGCTCGTTCCGGGCACCTCGGTAAGCTAGGTAGCAGCAACTGGTAGAGCTCCCTATTATTGGAGCCGTGGCACGCACGTCGTGCCGCCAGTTGCCTTTTCTTTTCTACGCCCCATGTATCTCCTGTACCTTGACGAGTCAGGCAACGAGGACAATCCCGCCGACCGGCATTTCGTCCTAGCCGGTGCCGCCGTATTCGAGCGGCGACCGTCCCACCCGCCACCCGCTTTCCCCGGTTACATTCCCTACACAATGACGCAATCACTCGAATCCCGCGTGGCTGCCGCGCTCTCCGGCATCCGTAACCCGCGGCTCGATAGCGACGTGATGTCCGCCGGCATGGTAAGGGACCTGGCGGTAACCGACGGCGGCCGGGTGTCGTTGACCTTGGTGCTCACCCGCGATGATCCGGCCAGCCTGGTACGGGAAGTCCGGCGCGCGCTGAAGGAGCTGCCTGGTATCAGCGACGTCAAGATCGAGGTGGTGGAACCCAAGGCGCAGGCCGCGCCGCAGGGAACCCAGCCCGCGGGAGGAGTCCACGCGCCCCCCGCGTCCGGTCTGGAGCAGTTGGGCCACATCCTGGCGATCTCCAGCGGCAAGGGCGGGGTGGGGAAGTCCACCATAGCCGCCAACCTGGCCGCGGAGCTGGCCCGGAAGGGCCGCCGGGTGGGCGTCATGGATGCGGACGTTTACGGCCCCAACATCCCGCGCATGTTCGGCGTCAACGAGAAACCTCCGGTCCGGGGCAACAAAATTGTGCCGCTGGAGCGCTACGGGGTGAGGCTGATTTCGCTGGGGTTCCTGGTGGAGCGCGACGCTCCGGCGATTTGGCGAGGGCCCATCGTGACCAAGATCATTCAGCAGTTCGTGCGCGACGTGGATTGGGGGCCGCTGGACTATTTCATCGTGGACCTTCCGCCCGGGACCGGCGACGCGCAGTTGTCCCTGGCGCAGTCGGTGCAGCTGGACGGCGCGATCATCGTCACGACCCCGCAAGAAGTGGCGATTGGCGACGCGCTCCGCGGCGCCAAGATGTTCGACCGCGTCGGCGTCTCGGTCATCGGCATCGTCGAGAACATGAGCTACTTCGAGTGCCCTCACTGCGGGAAGCGGACGTACGTCTTTCTGGCGGACGGCGGCCAGCGCCTGGCCAACGAGCTGGGCGTCCCGCTGCTGGGCAAGGTGCCGTTGCAGGCCCGCATGGCGGACCTGGCGGACGACGGCAAGCCGATCGTGCTGGCCGAGCCCGACTCACCCGCGGCTCGCGCGCTCGCCGAGATGACCAACGAAGTCGAGGCCAAAGTGGGCGGCAAGAAGGTGCGGCTTCCCATTCTCACCGGCTGACCCGATGCGACCCATCGTCACCTTGCTCACCGATTTCGGCCTGGCCGACAGCTACGTGGCGGAAATGAAGGCCGCCATCCTCTCGGAGGCGACCGACATTCGTTTGGTGGACATCTCGCATCAGGTGCCGCCGGGGGACATCCGCGCCGCGCAGTATCTCCTGGGCCGGGCGTGGCGCCGCTTCCCGGTGGGGACCGTCCACGTCGTCGTGGTGGATCCCGGCGTGGGGTCGGCGCGGCGCGCCATCGCCCTACACCACCAGGGTCACTTCTTCACCGGCCCGGACAACGGTGTGCTCACTTCGGTGCTGAATGAGGCGGAAGTCGTGGAGCTTCGCATTCCGCGCGACGCGTCACCCACGTTTCAGGGGCGGGACGTCTTCGCTCCGGCTGCCGCCCGGCTGGCCGAGGAAGAGCCTCTCGCCGGCTTGGGACCCAGCCTGAGCCACCCCGTTCGGCTTCCGGTACCCACGCCCCGACGGGAGAATGGGGTAGTCGAGGGGGAAGTGATCTACGTTGACCGCTTCGGCACGCTGATCGCCAACATCCCCGGCGACTGGGTGCAGGGCGCCAAGGCGATCGAGGTCTCGGGGAAGCCGGTGGGCGCACCGCGCCGGACGTTCGCCGACGTGGAATCCGGGGCGTTCGTGGGGTTCGTGGGGTCCGATGGGCTGCTGGAGATCGCGGTGCGGGACGGGTCGGCGGCCAGGAGGCTGGGCGTGGGCGTCGGCGCGGAGGTGCGGGTGCGGTAGGTGACCTGTCGGAAGCGGGATCGGCACGCTCGTACCGCTTGCCGGGTTGATCGTCGCGCTGGGAAGGGACTGGTTGTAGGGACGCGAACGACTGAGCCGGCCAGGAACCTACTTCACCCACTCCACCTGGATGTCGCCCAACGCCGCTCGCAGGTTGATGCGCAGGCGGGTCGTGGAGGTGTCCCAGTTGCTGGAGTAGTAGTTCGGCCCGCGCCGCGAGAGGCCGGAGCGGTCGAAGTTCACCAGGAACCGTTCCACGTCCGCCTCCACCCCCACGCTTTCCGGCAGCCTCAACGTGACCGATCCCAGGCCGACCGCGATATCCACCTGGCTGGTGGCGCCGTCGATCCACTGGCCGGTGAGGTCCAGCACCACGCTCGCCGCGCCACCCTTGAGCTTGATCCGCTGGCACCGCGCGTTGCCCAGTTTCTCGGTCTTGAGGTCGATGGCGCCCACTTCCAGGGTAAAGACGCGGCAGGTGACGCGATTGGGCTCGCTCACCCGAATGGTGGTCTCGCTCGCGCCAGCCTTGACACCTACGTCTGACAACGAGAGGCCACCGAGTTCCACGTCGGCGGTTCCGGCGCCGAACGCGAGGTCCAGTGAGACCGGCGTCGCCGGGGACAGGTTGAGGTCCAGCCGCTGGCGCCAGCGTTCGCGATCCCGATGGCGAATGTTGCCGCGCCCGCGCCCGTCTACCCCCACGCGCAGCCGGCGGCTCTCCGGGCTGTAACTGGCCACCGGATCGAAGCGATCCGCAACTCGCCCACCGCGAACTCGACGTTGGCCCGAAGCTCCGTCTCGCCGCGGCGCTGTCGCGACCCACTGGTCGTGCGATAGTCCTGTGCGTGTCCCATCTCCGCGAGCGAGCTGAGCAGGACGGCGGCAAACGGCGAGGCGGCGAACCGCAAAGCGGTGATCGGACGGGCGGCGAACCATAGGGCTCGGCGGGTCATGCGTCGCCCTTTCTTGCCTCGGCCTGCTGCGCCGGGACGGGCGTGGACCACAGGTACTCGGCGGAGAGTTCGGGCCGCGATGTCGGCGAGCCGAACGCCCACCCGCCGCCCGCCTTGGAGAGGATCGTGGCGCCGAAGCCGGTCGTCGCCATAGCCCAGGTGAACACCAGCGCGGTGATGAAGAGAATGGTGCCCGCCACCGGAATCGATCGCAGCAACACGACCGGCGCCCAGATCATGAGCAAGCCGACGAGTCCGTACACCAGGTACCGGTAGGTGGCCCAGCCGCTGGTGTAGGTCCCGTTCCCTCGCCGCCGGACGTAGATCTCGCCCACCACCCGCGCCACGGCCAGATAGCCGCCGACCAGCGCGGCCCCGACCGCCAGCACGAACGCCACGATGGCCACCGGCACCACCAGAAGGCCCACGATCGTCAGCACCAGGCCGATGATCAGCGTCACCAGGGCCGGCAAGAGCAGTGGCTGGGCGAACAGCCCGGCGAAGAAGGATCGGATGGGCGAGCGCCGAACGGTGTCCGCCACGACCTCCAGTCGCTGCGGCACGAAGAACAGCGCCCCAAAACCGAGCGACGCGAGCGCGACCAGGGTCCCGAACAGCCCGGCCACGTCGGTGGCCATGCGGCTCAGGCTGAACGCCGACCCGGGAGCGTCGCGGAACGGCTGCCGGGCCATCTCTCGGGCCACGTCCCGCGAAATCTGCCGTGCCATCTCGTTGATGCTGTCGAGATTGACCGGCACGGCATTGGCCAGGGCGCCCACGTCCGGCGGAGGCCCGGTCAGAGCACTGCGATTCACCGGCGGCAGCGCACTGGTGATCGCTGCCATCGACTCCGCGGCCTCGGGACCGAGCGGCCCGGCCGGAAGGCTGCGCAGCGCGAACACCAGCTCAGGAGTGGAGAGGTCCCCGGCCTTGGACAACACGGCCCGCCAGGCACGCTCCAAGGGCCCGCCCGACAGGTAGGTTCCGACTTGATCGTCGTTCACGGTGACGGCTCCCCCGGTGAACGAGACCGTCACCTGGGATCCGTCGCTCAGGTCCACCGGGCCTTGGGGGCGGGCGGCGCCTGGCCCAGGCCCAAGGCCGTGCCGAGCAGAGCGGCGCCCAGCGCCAGCAGGTTAACGCGCAACATGAGGACGCATCCTGTGAGTGGGCCGTACCGCCAGCAAGAACCCAATGAGGCTTACCGGCACGGCCAGGGTCAGTATCGCGAGAGACCAGATCATCGGCGACAACCCTACGGTCAACGCTCCCGTCACCAGCGCGGATCCAACCGCGGCGCTGGTCGTGGTGATCCAGGCCAGAACGGCCTGCCAGGCGGGGACGGCCACCGCAACCAGACTCGCCGAGGCCCACGCCGTCATGGCCTGGAAGTTGGCGGCGACCCACGCCGTGAGCGCCGTGCTGGACGCGGCAGCGGCGCCGGAAAGCGAGTAGGCCAATACCGGCCAGCGGCGACTCCGCACCAGGCGTTGGGCGATGCCGGGAGCCCGGGCCGGAACCGGGGCCCGGACGCGCACCCGGGCCATGACCCGGTCGCCAAAGCCCGGACCGGGGGAGAAACGCCCCAGGGAGGCCAGGTACCGGTCCAGCACCTGGTCCTCCATGGGGTCCAGCGGGTGATTGCTGCGGTTGTCCGTCATGCACGTCCCCCTACGCTCGGTTGGGGTTGTGGGTTTCACTCGCGGAGCGGGCCCAACATCTCCTTCAGTTCGGCCCTGGCGCGGTGTATGTAGGTCTTCACGGTGCCCAGCGGCAGGTCGAGAATTTCGGCGATTTCCTCGTAGGGCCGGTCCTCGATATGTCGCAGGATGATACAGGCCCGATACTCGGGCCTGAGCTTCCCGATGGCCTGTTCAATGGCGGAACCCAGCTCCCGCGCTTCGACCGCTTGGAGCGGGGTTTCGCCCTTGTCGGACAGCTGGATGCTCGTCTCCTCCATCTGGCGCGGAGTCGTGGCCCCAGGAGCGCCGTCTAGTGACAGCGTGTCCAGCTGGCGTCGTCGCAGGTGATCGATGGCCGCGTTGTTGGCGATCTTGAACATCCAGGACGAGAACTTGAACTCGGGCCGGTAGCTGTCGAGCGCGTTCAAGGCCTTGACGAAAGCCTCCTGGGCCAGGTCCTCGGCCAGTTCCCGGTCACGGACCATGCGGTAGATGAGTGAGAACATCGGGCCCTGGTAGCGGTGCAGCAGCTCGCGGTAGGCACTCTCCTGGCCCCCCCGGGCGCGCTGGACCACCTCCTGGTCGGTGGCGGCGGCGAAGTCAGGCTGCATTATTCTTGCGGCAAGTTCTGGCGCACCAGTATGTTCCGGGCCTATGACGCCGGCCCCTTCGACCGCCCCCCAAGAAGCCGGCTCCGCCAGACGGTCGTACGTCCGCGGCATGTTCAGCGCGATCGCCCCGCGCTACGATCTGCTCAATCATGCCTTGAGCCTCAACACCGACCGCCGGTGGCGCCGGGAAGGCGCCCGAGGTCCAGGTACTGGGTGCCGACGCACTGGAGCTGCCGTTCGCGCAGCGGACGTTCGACGGGTGCATGGTGGCCTTCGGGGTTCGCAATCTCGTTGATCTGGACCGTGGCCTGGGCGAGATCGCCCGGGTGCTGAAGCCGGGCGCGCGAGCGGTGATCCTGGACTTCGCATTTCCGGCCGCGTGGCCGCTGAAGCCGCTCTATCTCTTCTATTTCCGCCGCGTGCTGCCGCGCATCGGCCGGCTGGTGTCGAAACATACGAGCGCTTATCAGTACCTGCCAGACTCGGTGGCGGAGTTTCCCAGCCCCGAGGCGCTTTGCGATCGGATGGTCGCCGCGGGGTTCTCGCGGGTGGCGTTTCAACGTTTGACCTTCGGGATCGCGACTCTGGTGTGGGGGCTCAAGGCTTGAGCCTCGAAAACTTAAGGGATTTCATCGCGCGGCTCGAGGGCGCGGGCGAGCTGGTCCGCGTCGCGCGGCCGGTCTCGGTGGTGCGGGAGATCGCCGAGGTGGCCGATCGCTGCATGAAATCGACTGGGGGTGGTCCCGCGCTGTTGTTCACGCAGCCCGCGCTGGCCGGCGGGAAGATCAGCTCGATCCCCGTGGGGATCAATCTGTTCGGGTCGCTGAAACGCATCAGCCTGGCCCTGGGCGTTTCAGACCTGAACGAGATCGGCGGCCGGATCACCCGGCTGCTCACCATGAAACCTCCCGAGGGCTGGCGTGAGAAGCTGGCGCTCCTCCCCAAGCTGGCGGAGCTCACCAGGTACCCGCCGCGCACGGTGGACGGCCATCCGCCCTGCCAGGAGATCGTGGTCCGGGGCGGCGACGTTGACCTCGCGACGCTGCCCATCATCACCTGCTGGCCGGAGGACGGCGGGCCATACATCACGCTGCCGCAGGTGATCACGCGAGACCCCAAGACCGGGGTTCGGAACGTGGGCATGTATCGGGTGCAGGTGCTGGAGAGGGACCTGCTGGCGATGCACTGGCAGCGTCACAAGGTCGGCGCGGCGCACTGGCGCGACATGGCCGCGCGGGGCGAGAAGATGCCGGTGGCGATCGTCATGGGCGGAGACCCGGCTTCCATCTACTGCGCCTCTGCGCCCCTGCCGCCCAACATCGATGAGTACTTGTTCGCCGGGTTCCTGCGGCGCCAGCCGGTGCACCTCGCCAGGGCGGCCACGGTAGATCTCGTGGTGCCCGCCGAGGCCGAGCTGGTGATCGAGGGGTACGTGGACCCGGCCGAGCCGCTGGTGCTGGAGGGTCCGTTTGGGGACCACACGGGATTCTACTCGTTGGCCGACTACTACCCGGCGGTTCATGTCACGGCCATCACCATGCGGCGCGACCCGGTGTACCCCACGACTATCGTGGGCCGCCCGCCCATGGAGGACTACTACCTCGGCCATGCCACCGAGCGGATCTTCCTGCCGCTGCTGAAGCTCACCGTGCCCGAGATCGTGGACTACCATATGCCGGCGTACGGCATTTTCCATAACCTGGTGTTCGTGAGCATCAGGAAGCAGTTCCCCGGCCAGGCCTGGAAGGTGATGAACGCTATCTGGGGTATGGGGCTCATGTCGCTGGCCAAGGTGATCGTAGTGCTGGACCAGGAGATCAACGTCCAGGATCCGGAGGAGGCCTGGTGGGTGGCGCTCAATCACATCGATCCCCAGCGCGACATCCGGTTCACCATGGGG
>JACPAP010000150.1 GCA_016180765.1 Gemmatimonadota bacterium | reverse complement strand
CGCGAACAAGAGCGACGGATGGCCGCGATGGAACTCCAGCTCCTCGCCAAGGACGCCCAAATCGACGCGCTGACCCGTCAGCTCGACGACGCCCGGCAAGAGGTGGTGCGCGCGATGGCGCGTCTCCGCACCCTGGCGACCCGGGCGGAGGCGGCTTCCGGCATGGCGGAGGCGGAGCTGGCGGTGCAGTCGCTGCGGGCCAAGGCGGAACGCTCGGCTCCGGAGCTGGCCCAGGCTCAGCAGCTGCTCGGATTGAGCGGGGACGAGTTCGCCAAGGAGAACTACGGCGGAGCGCTGTATCTGGCGAACCAGGCGAAAAGTGCCGCCCGGGCGGGCGAGGGCCGGGTGGCGGCCCAGCGGCTGACGTCACGGCCCGGCGAGGTGACCTTCGCCATCCCGGTGCCGCTGCGCATCCTCTCGCGTGGCAATGTCCGGGAGGGACCGGGCACCAGGTTCCCGGTCGTGTACACGCTGGAAGCAGGCGCGCAGGTGCTGGGGCACTCGTACGCCAACGACTGGGTCCGGATCGTGGACCACGATGGCCGGGCCGGCTGGATCGCCCGAGGTCTGGTCTCCAGCCGCCGATAGGCTACTGCGGTTTTCTCTTCCGGCCGGTCGCCTGCGCGGGAGGTTTGACGTCCGGTGCCGTTGGCCCCGCTCCGGTCTTGGGAGACACAGTCGGCGGAGCCGAAGGCGGCTCGAGGGGCGTTCCTTCTACCTGCACCGGCGTCAGCAGGGTGCGAGTCGTCACCACGCAGTTTCGGCCGTGTTCCTTGGCGCGATAGAGCGCGCCGTCCGCCGCGGCGATGACCGCTTCCGGGGTCGCGCCGTCGGTCGGGAACTCACCGAGCCCGATACTCAGCGTCACCCTGGACCCATTGGTGCCGAATTCTTCCTCGGCCATCCGGGTGCGGATGCGTTCCGCCACCTCGAGGGCGCTGTCCAGCGGGGTCTCCGGCAACAGCGCGATGAACTCCTCGCCGCCGTAGCGCGCGGCGTAGTCCGCCGTCCGCACGGTCCCCTGGAGGGCGTCGGCCACCCGCTTCAGCACGTCGTCGCCGGCCAGGTGACCGAACGCGTCGTTGTACCGCTTGAAGTGATCCACGTCGATCATCAGCAGCGCGAAGGGGCGGGCGTTGCGCTGGGCGCGACGGGCTTCCTTCTCCAGGGTTTCCATGAGGTGGCGGCGGTTGGGGAGCCCCGTCAGCCCGTCGGTACGGGACAGGCGCTCCAGCTCCTCCCGGCCCTGCTTGAGCCGCGTCACCATGTGGTTGAAGACCTCGGTGACGTACGCGGCTTCTCCTCCGCCCACGACCGGAAGCGCTACGGTGAGATCGCCCCCCGCCACCTGGCGCGCGCCGCGTGCCAGTCGGCCGAGCGGCAGCACGACCGTCAGGCCCAGCAAGTAGGCCAGCCCACCGATCACGACCAGCAGGAGGAGCACCGTCACCAACGTGAGGGTGCGGAGCCGGGCGATCTGCGCGTACGCCTCGTCAGCCGGGATTTCCGCGACCACCGCCCAGTCGAGCCGGCGGATCGGCGCGAGAGCCCCCAGCACGTCCCGGGCTTCGTGATTGCCGTACTCGACGGGGCCGCGTCCTTCGCGCGTCAGGCGCTCGAGCGTGCGCCCGCCGATTCGCCGACTCATCAGCGCGCGGTCGGCCCCCGCGGAGCTCACCACCAGCTCGCCTGCGCCGGTGACGAGGTACAGCATCCCCGACGGCTCCGCGGCGAAGCTCGCCAGCGACGCCGCCACGGGCGTGAGGTCGAGCTTGGCCGCCAGCGCGCCCAGGAACCGACCGTCGCTGGTGCTGACGGGAACGCCCAGCGTCATAAGCGGCCTCCCCGCCGTCGAATCCCAGTAGACCTGGCCCACGATGGCGTCACGCGAGCGGGCTTGCGCTACCCAGTCCGCTGGCAGCTCCACGGCGCGGGCGCTTCCCGCGGCGCTGCTCGCCACGGCGACGGCGTTCCGGTCCACCACGATCAGCGCTTGGTAATCCACGAACCGTTCCTTCACGGACGACAAGTAGTCGCCCAGCCGCCTGACGGCCACGCCGGCCCTGCCGGGGCGCGCCCGGTCGAGGTTCTCGGACACCTCGTAGGAGCTGGCGAAGACCCGCACGTCGTAGAGCCGCTCCTTCATCCAGAGGTCCACTTCCCGGGCGCCCTGTGAGCTGGCCGCGCGCAACGCCTCGGCGATCCGCTGGGTCAGGGCCCGCCGGTTCTGGACGTACGACAGCACCGCCGTGCTGACCGACGGGATCAGCGTCGCCAAGGCGGCGAACATCAGGAATCTCCGCTTGATGCCTTCGGCGCCGAGCGCGCGCAGGACCGACGAGACCGTGACTTCCCAGGCTTGCAATGGGACTCCGGGGGTGGCGTCGTACGGCGGGAAATCTCGTCGTGGAGCGGTGGCGCGCTAGAGGGAAGCGGCAGAACCGCGTCTGCCGCCCTTAGAGCTTCCGCCGCCGCAACACCTTTTGGTGCACCATGCGGGTCGCCGCGACCCAGCGGCCGTCAGGCGATACCTGGGGATGGAGCAGGTCAGCCCGGTCCCGCGTGAGCTGGATCGCCGCGCCGCCGGTTCGGGCGACGCGGAACAGCTGCAGGCGACCGTCGGCCAGGGCCGCGTACACCAGACTTCCCCCGTCCGGCGTCCAATCCAGGCCGCCGTAGGTCGTGTTGGCGAGCTCGGCGACCCTGCGGGAAGACCGCCCGTCAACCGAAACCACCCACAGGGCCTGGCGGTCGCGTGTCTCGCGAGCGACGAGTGCGATCTCATCGCCCGCGGGCGACCAGGACGCCAGCAACGTGCCGCCCACGCCCCGGGGCAGTGCCAGCCGCCTCTGGTCCACCAGCCGCCCCGTCGCGGTGTCCACGGTGACGATCCACGGCCGGGCCACGCCGGCCGGTCCCTCGCGATCCCACGAATCGAACACCAGGCGACGCCCGTCGGGCGACCAATCCGCCATGCCGACTTCCCAGCCCCAATCGGTCAGGCGGATCTCGGTGTCCATGGGTGCATCGGCCCGACGCAGATAGATATCGTCGGTGCTGCCGGCGCTGGCATACCCGGGAACCGGGAGCCGAGAACGGTGGGAGTGATACGCCAGCCACCGCCCGTCTGGCGACCACGCGGGCGTGAAGTCCTCGTGGTATCCGGTGACGATGGGCCGCGGGGGCGCCGTGGCGCGGGCCGAGTCGTCCACGGATACGGCGGCGGCGTCCAGGTTCAGGGCCCAATCGGCGATCCGCCACCCTCCGATGGTGTAGGCCAGCTGCTTCCCGTCTGAACTGAAGTAGGGAATCTGGGCGCCGGATGCCACGGCCCGCGCCTCGCCACCGTCGGCCGGCACCGCGACGATCTCGTCCGTGAAGTCGTTGTGGGTCCAGTACAGGAACCCGTTGGCGATCACCGGATAGAAATCGTCCCCCGGCTCCTCCACCACCGCCCGCAGTCGTCCGCTCGCGAGGTCGAGGGCGTAGATGTCGGTATCGCGGTCCGCCTCGGGTCGGTGCCGGTCCGCCGGCGCCGGGAGGGCGTCGCTCGCCAGCGCCAGGTACACCGTCCGGCTATCCAGCGAGACCGCGAGCGCGTTGAACCGCGGGGGTGCATCCAGCCGCTCGCGGATCGGCTGCACCGCACCGGTCTCCACGTTGACCCGGGTCAGCGTCGAAAGGCCCTCCGGGTGCCACACCAGCACGTACAGGAGATCGCCTCGGGTCACCCAGCCCACGCCGGTCACCACGCCGTCCAGCTCATAGGGTTGGAGTGCGCCGGGCGGTCCCGCCGACAGCGTCGTCTGGCCGGGGACGAAGTAGGCAACCTTGGCGCCGTCCGGGGAAAGCCGAGTCACGGCGTACTCGGGTACGGTCAGGTCGGAAGGCGCCTCCCCGCCCCAGGCGATCAACCCGGCTGGTCCGCCGGCCGCCCGGAGCGCGCCCGGCGATGCATAGCGGGTGGTGTCCTCGCGGCCACTCTTCAAGTCAATGAGGCGCGCCCCGAAGCGGGCTCCGTAGGAAGCCCAGGCGCCGTCGGCCGACACGTCATAGAAGCTCCAGCCGTCCTCGAACCAGGTGGGTGGCGTCAGCGTGTACACGGTCTCCGGGGGTGGCCCGCACGCCCACGACAAGGCGCAAGTCAGCCCGGCGATGCGTGCCAGGCCTGCACCTACCCGTCTCACTTCTCACCTCTCACTTCTCACTGCCTTTCTCACCCCTCACTTCTCACCGCCGTTCAGTACCGCCAACTCAGCGTGTCCGGGTTCGCCGGATGGTTTTTCCGGATCTGCTCCATGAATCGGGGGATGAACATCTGGTGATACCGCAGCCGTGAGTAGGCGTTGGGCCGGGTGTGATCGCCGTTCCAGCAATGCTCCGCCCGGTCGCCGTAGTCCACCTCGCCGTCGTAGTACGGGTCCCTGGTGCCCTTCAGGAATTCCTCCACCAGATACACCGCGTTGTTGAGGTAGTAGTTGTCCATGTCCCCCACGTAGATGTGGAGCTTGCCCTTGAGCTTGGGGCCGAGCGTCTTCCAGTCACGCCGCAAGATGTAGGAGAGGTCGTAGTGCTCCCTCCAGTACTGCGCCACGTCGCGGTCAACTTCGCCCGTCATCTTGTCCCAGATGGGCTTGGGATAGCCGTCCGGGCCCACCGGTGAGTAGACCGCCTGCCAGATATCCCACTGGTCGCCCGAGCGCCCGCGACTCCCCAGCACCGCCTCACGGCGATTCATCTCCTCGAGTGTGGAACGCACCTGGCCCAGCCAGTTGCGGAACCCGGGCCGCGGCGTGCGGCGCCAGTGGCTGTCGTAGTAGTAGGCGTTCCCGTCTTGGTAAAGGTTGACCACCGTGTACGCGCGGAAGTCGATCGGATCCGGGCAGGCGATCCAGGCTCCGTTGAAGTCGTCGGGGTAGAACATCTGCACGGCCATGGCTTCCCATCCGCCGGTGGACCCCCCATAGGTAAAGCGCGCGTAGCCCTGACCGATCCCCCGAAACCGCTGCTCGATGTGCGGGATCAGCTCCCGCATGATCGCGTCGCCGTAGGGTCCGTTGTTCGCGGAGTTCACGGCATAGGAGTCGTCGTAGTACGGCGTGGGATGCGCGATCTCGATCGCGAGCACGCGGGGGAACCCCGGCCCGGTCCAATCCCGGTAGAGCTGATATGCGGCCTGGTCCTGGATGCGATTGTAGCAGTCGAGGCTGAACCGCTCGCTGTAGACGCATGGGACATTGGGGTCGGGCGGCGTCTCGCGCCACCCACCGAAGGTGTACGGGAAGTGGCCGTGAAACACCGCCAGCGGGTAGCGCGCGTTGGGGTGGGCGTCGAAACCTTCGGGGAGCAACACGTGCGCCCCCAGATACATGGGCCGGCCCCAGAAGTCGCTCAGCAGCTTGCTCTGGATCTTCACGTGCTTGACGTACTTGGTCTCGGGCGGATCGGGAATGGGCGGGATCTCCTGGTCCAGCGCGATCCGGATGACCTCGTCCTTTCCGGGGTCGATCAGAACCCAGCGTGGCCTGGAGTAGAAGTTCCCGGGCTTGCTGTTCCATTGCTGACCTTCGCCCTGGTCCGGCGGCAGCTTGACCCCGTGGCCGTCGGCTCGGCGAAACGTCTGGTACCGGTTGAGGAGGCCCTGGACCCAATACCGACCCGTCGGGATGTCCGCGAGGCGCTTCACCGGGTAGCCGGGGACTTCCCCGTCGAGGGTGGCTTCCTGGCCGGGCTTGAGACCTTCGACGTCGATCCCGAAGATCACCTGGGTGTTCTGCCCGTCGCTGATCTGAAAGCGCGGCTCGGCCGAGGAGTCGGTGGAGATCATGAGGAACAGGCGGCCGTCCACGGGCGCCGCGCTTCGGGCCGCGGGGAAGCTCAAGCCGAAGCCCGGTCCGGCC
>JACPAP010000149.1 GCA_016180765.1 Gemmatimonadota bacterium | reverse complement strand
TGATGTAGCCCTTCCGCTCCAGATTGGTCAGGTGCTCGTGGACGGTGGCGAGCGAGTGAAAGGAGAAATGCTCGGCAATCTCCTCGAACGAGGGCGCATAGCCGTTTGACCGGATGTAGCTTTCCAGATAGTCGAGGATCTGTTTCTGGCGTCTGGTCAGAGGCATGGGTCCGGTCACCGAATAAATACCGAATGAGTATACCCGAACACAGGCCGAAGCGCAACACGCCATGACGGGCCGCCTGTCCGGCATCCTCGCTGCCGCCCGCGCCCGGGCGGCGGCGCTTCGCCCGCGGCGAGCCGCGCTCAGGCGTGAAGCCGCCGCGGCCCCCGAGCCGCCCCGGTGGGACGCGGCGTTCGGCGGGACGGAGGTCGCGGTGATTGGGGAGGTCAAACGCCGGTCTCCGTCCACCGGGGCCATCGCCGAGCAGCTGTCGCCGGCGGCGCACGCGCGGGCGTATGTCAGTGGCGGGGCGGTGGCGATTTCGGTCTTGACGGACGAGCTCCATTTCGGTGGCGCGCTGGGGGACCTGGACCGGGTGCGCCGCGCCGTGACGGTGCCACTGCTCCGGAAGGACTTCATCCTCGACGAAGCGCAGCTGTACGAGGCCAGGATCCATGGAGCCAGCGCCGTGTTGCTCATCGTCCGCGCGCTCGAGGCGGCGGCCCTCCGCGAGCTGGCCGCGAGCGCCCGAGAGCTGGGGCTGGCGCGGCTGGTGGAGGTGCACGGCCCGGACCAGTTGGACCGGGCGCTCGAGGTGGCGCCCGACGCCGTGGGCGTGAACGCCCGGGACCTGGACACCTTCGCGGTGGACGTGGACGGCATCGAGCCCGTGCTACGCGCCGTGCCCGCCGAGATGATCGCCGTCGCGGAAAGCGGCCTGGCGTCGCGGGCCGACGTGGAGCGGGTGGCGGGATGGGGCGCGGACGCCGTCCTGGTGGGTACCGCCATTGCGGCCTCGGCAGATCCGGCGGCGGCGGTGCGGCGGCTCACCGGCGTGCCGCGCGTCGGGCGGCGGATCGCGAGGGTCGGCCCGGAGCGGCATCGGTGAAGGCTCCCGAAACGACGCCGGCGCCGGGGCGGTTCGGGCCGTACGGCGGGCGCTACGTGCCCGAGACCCTGATGGCCGCGCTGGAGGATCTGGCGCGGGTCCACGACCAAGCCCAAGCGGATCCGGTCTTCCAGCAGGAGCTGGATCATCTGTTGCGCACCTACGCCGGCCGACCTACGCCGCTGTCCGACGCGCCCAGGTTGTCTGAACGAGTCGGGTGTCAGGTCCTGCTCAAGCGGGAGGACTTGACGCACACCGGCGCGCACAAGATCAACAACACGCTGGGGCAGGTGCTCCTGGCTCGGCGGATGGGGAAGCGGCGCATCATCGCGGAGACCGGGGCGGGGCAGCATGGCGTGGCGACCGCGACCGCGTGTGCCCGCTTCGGACTCGAGTGCGTGGTCTACATGGGCGAAGAGGACATGGCCCGCCAGCGGCTCAACGTGTATCGGATGCGGTTGCTGGGGGCGGAGGTGGTGCCGGTGGGCTCGGGGACGCGGACGCTCAAGGACGCCACCAACGAGGCGCTGCGTGATTGGGTGACCAACGTGGAGACCACGCATTACGTGATCGGCTCGGTGGTGGGGCCGGACCCGTTTCCGCGGATGGTGCGGGACTTCCAGAGTGTGATTGGTCGAGAGTCGCGCGCGCAAGTGATGGAGCGGGCGGGCCGACTGCCGAGCCACGTGGTCGCTTGCGTTGGTGGCGGGTCGAACGCGCTCGGCATCTTCACGGCGTTCCTGGCCGAGCCCGACGTGGCCTTGGTGGGTGTGGAAGCGGCGGGCGAGGGGCTGGAGACGGGGCGGCATGCGGCCTCGCTCGGGGCAGGGCGCCCGGGGGTGCTCCACGGGAGTCTCAGCTACCTCCTGCAAGACGCCGACGGCCAGGTCCGGCCGGCCCACTCGGTGTCGGCGGGGCTGGACTATCCCGGTGTAGGGCCGGAGCATGCATATTTGCGGGATGTTGGGCGGGTGTCCTACGATGCCGTTACCGACCGGGCGGCGCTGGAGGCGTTCGCGGCGCTCGCGCGACTGGAGGGGTTGGTCCCGGCGCTCGAAAGCGCGCACGCGGTGGCCTGGGTCCTCGCGGCGAGGTGGCGGGTGTCCGACCTGGTGCTGATCAACCTGAGCGGACGCGGCGACAAAGATGTCGCGCACGTCTCGCAGCTGACCGAGGGAGACGCGTGACCGACGCGACGGCCCCCCTGGCCGGTACGCCCGTGGACCCGCAGGTCGCGGACGCCCTGCTGCAGGCGCTGGTGAAGGGTCTGCGCGCCACCCAGTTGTACCTCCCCAACAATCCGGTCTACCAGCAGGCCATTCACAATGTGCGGGCGGCCTTCGCGTCCGTCTGGAAGGAGACCAACGAGCTGGTGCTGGGCGTGACCGAGTCGGACCTGCTGCTGGACCAGCGCCCGGTGTTGTCCCAGCCCAACCGCTCGGAGAGCGTCGCCTGGGTGCTGTTCAAGGATGGGGTGCGGTCGCTCACGTTTCTCCGGGGCGTGGAAGAGGAGGAGATCCCGCGCTTCCTGGGGGTGATCCACAAAGCGCGACAGCTCCCGGCGGACGCGGACGACGACCTGCTGACGCTGCTGTGGGAGCAGGATTTCGAGTACGTCCGCTACAACTTCGTCGAGTTGGCCGCGGCCGACACGGTGCCGATCCCCAAGGCGCCGGAAGCGCCGCCGCCAGCGGTGCCGGAGCAGGTGCGGCAGCAGGTGGTCGAAGAAACGGCGGCGCCGGAGCCGCCCAAGGGGATCGTGAGCCTGGAGGACTTCGACTCGACGCTGCACTTCCTGGACGACCAGGAGCGGGAGTACCTCACGCACGAGGTCGAGCGGGAGTACAAGCAGGACTTGCGGGGCAATGTCCTGGCGATGCTGTTCGACCTGCTCGAGCTGCAGACCTACAGCACGGTGCGGGCCGAGCTGATCAGCATCGTGGAGAACTTCATTCCGTATCTGCTGGCGATCGGCGACTTCCGCTCCGTCGCGGCGATCTGCCGGGAGCAGCGGGCCCTGCTGCAGCGGGCCCGCGAGCTGCTGCCCGAACATCGCCAGCAGCTCTCGGACATCCCGGCCAAGCTGTCGCAGCACGAAGCGCTGGCCCAGCTGCTCCAATCGTTAGATGAAGCGTCGGTGCATCCCACGGAGGAGGAGCTGGGCGAGCTGTTCCGGGAGCTCCGGCCCCAGGCCTTGGACACGGTGCTGGCCTGGATGCCGAAGCTGGTGAACCAACGGGTGCGTGAGCTGTTGTCGTCCGCGGCGCAGCGTTTGGCGCAGGCCCACCCGGCCGACGTGAGCCGGGTGCTCGGCGCCGGGGATGAGGCCATCTTGCTGCAAGCCGTGAAGCTGGTCGCGCAGTTGAAGCTGCCGCCGGTGGCGCCGGCGTTGGGCGCCCTCTTCGAGACCGCGTCCCCGGCGGTGAAGGTGGCGGCCGTGGAGGCGCTGGCCGCCATCGGGACCTCCGGGGCCATGCAACAGCTGGAGAAAGCGGTGGACGACGGCGACCGCGATGTCCGCATCGCGGCCGTCCGGGTGCTGGCCGCGCGGGGCCACCGCAACGTGCTGGGGCGGATCGAGGCGGCGGTGGACGGCAAGGCGCTGCGCGAGGCGGATCTCACCGAAAAGATGGCGTTCTTCGAGGCCTACGGCCTGCTGGTGGGTGGGGCGGGCGTGGAGCGGCTCTCGGGGATGCTGTTGAGCGCCGGCGGCTTCCTCAAGCGGAAAGAAGACCCGGAGACCCGAGCCTGCGCCGCGATGGCCCTGGGGAAGATCGGCACGCCGGAGGCCCGCGGCGTGCTGGAGCAGGTCGCCAAGGACAAGGACGCCCTGGTGCGCAACGCGGTCAACAAGGCGCTGCGCGAGGGCGGGCGCCCATGACCGGACCGGCCGAGCGCTCGTCGCGCGCGTCGATGACCGACGCCATGCAGAGCACCGAGGGGCTCCTCCGGCAGGGCGGGCGCGGGTTCCTGATCACCGTCTATGCCGCGCTGCGGAGCCTCAGGCTCTACCCGGTCGAGAACGACCAGGTACAGCGCGCGCTCGACGACCTCACGGCCTCCGCCCAGGCCCTGCTCCAGATCGAGGAGGAGCTGGAGGTGCGCCTGGCGGGGGAGTTCATCTTCGTGAACGCCACGCGCCTGCGCCTGGACCTGGACAACTACGCCTCCTTCGGCCACGTGCTGGGCACCTTGCGGCAGTGCGGCATCGGCACCATGCGGGTGGACAGCGACGTGGAACGGCGCGAGTGGCAGGTGTTCGTGTCCCTGCTCCTCAATTTCGCCACGCGGGAAGCGAACCCCAACAAGCTGTACGAGCTGCAGCAGCGGATGGTGCAGGGGAACGTGGCGCACATCGTGATCGAGCCCCCGCTGGAGAGCGACGAAGACCTGGACGATCAGGAGCGGGCCAAGGAGGTCGCCAAGAAGACCTACGAGCGCTCCGTGGCGGTCACCAAGGAAGTCGTGAGCAGCGTGCGCATGGGGCGCAGCGCCAGCGTCAAGAAGGTGAAGCGGGCGGTGCAGAGCATCGTGGACCAGGTGCTGAGCAACGAGGCCTCATTGGTCGGCCTGACCACGCTTCGCGATTACGACGAGTACACGTTCACCCATTCGGTCAACGTGTGCATCTTCGCGGTGACCATCGGACGGCGGCTGGGTCTGTCCAAGCTCCAGCTGTTCGACCTGGGAATGGCGGCGCTGCTGCACGACGTCGGCAAGAGCCGCATCCCGCTGGACATCCTCAACAAGACCGGTGGGCTGTCGGACGACGAGTGGCGCATCATGCAGGCGCATCCCTGGCTGGGCGTGTTGACCCTGTTCGGGCTGCGGGGGTACGGCGAGATCCCTTATCGCGGCATGATCGTGGCGTACGAGCACCACATGAAGACCGACCTGACGGGGTATCCCAAATCGCTGCGTTCCCGCCAGCTGTCGGTGTTCTCGAAGATCGTGGCGGTGGCGGACGGCTTCGACGCCGCCACCACGCGCCGCGCGTATCAGACCACGCCGATCCAGGCGGATCAGGTCCTCCGCGAGATGTGGACCAACCCGCGCCGGGGCCTGGACCCGGTGCTGGTGAAAGCGCTGATCAATGTGCTCGGGGTGTATCCCGTGGGCACCTGCGTGATCCTGGACTCGTACGAGATCGCCGTCGTGCACTCGGCGAACCCGGACCTGGCCCAGATTCACCGGCCGGTGGTGCGGGTCGCCGCGACGCCGGAAGGCGCCCTGATTCCGGCGGGACCGCTGGTCAACCTGGCGGAGCAGACGCCGGACGGGAACTACGTGCGCTCGATCATCAAGGTGAGCGACCCGGCCAAGTACGGGATCGACCCCGCCCAGTACTTTGTCTGATCGCCCCCTGGCGGCCCGGTGGCGCGAGCTCACGCGCCGGCACCGGGTCGCGCTGATTCCGTACCTCACCGCCGGATATCCCACCAACCGGGCCAGCCTCGAGGCGCTCCACATGGTGGTGGAGGCCGGCGCCGACTTCGTGGAGCTGGGCGTTCCCTTCAGCGATCCGCTGGCGGACGGGCCGACCATCCAGCGCGCCAGCCACCTCGCGTTGGAGAACGGCATGACGGTGGCCGGCGCGCTGGCCCTGCTGCGCCAGGCGCGGCTGGGTGTGCCGGTGATCGCCTTCAGCTATCTGAACCCGTTGTTAGCGTACGGGCTCGAGCGCTTTGCCGGGGACGCGGCCGCCGCGGGGGTTGCGGGGGTCCTGGTCACCGATCTGCCGGCCGGGGAGGACCCGGGGGTGGAGACCACGCTCCGCGCCGCGGGGTTGGCCGTCATTCGCCTGGTGGCCCCCACATCCACGGTGACACGGCTCGAGCCGCTGGTTCGTGGGGCGGA
>JACPAP010000148.1 GCA_016180765.1 Gemmatimonadota bacterium | reverse complement strand
ACCGGGCCCACGCCGACTCGGCCACCAGCGAGCGACCGCAGGAAGAGCAGTAGACCGCGTTGGGCTCGGGTCGCGGCCCGCACGTGGGGCAGACACGCGGGCCCTGCTGCTTGGCGCGGCGAATCACCTCTTCGGCACGGTCCGCGGCGGGCCGTGCCTCCTCTTTGGCGGCCTGCTCTTCGGCCCGGATCGCCGCGATGGCGTCCGACTCGTATTTCGCCTTGAGCCGGACGTAGTCCTCTTCCGCCAGCTTGCCGGTCGCGCGATCGAACTCGATCTCGCGGAGCGCGAGCAGCGCCCGCACCTTGGGCGAATCGGACTCGGTGGGATCTTCCAGGTCCAGCTCGTCGGAGTTGCCCGACGCGGCGGGCCCGGCGGGGCGCCCGAGGGCGAGCGGCTCCAGCACCAGGGCCAGCGCCGCCAGCGCCACCAGCAGGCCGGCGATCATCTCCCACATTTCCCTAGATCCCCAGTTTCTCCAGCTCGGCCTTGATGCGGGCCTGCTCGTCTGGAGGAAGCGTGGAGGACAGGTCGGGCTCGCCGAGACCGGCGGGCCCGTCGGGTCCGCCGCGCCCGCGTTTCGCGGCCGCCGTGACCGCCCGTGCCCGCGTTTGGCGGATGATCACCAGGGCCAGCGCCCCGCCGACCAGGGTGATCAGGATGCCCGGCACCAGGTAGCCGGCCAGGTTGAACCCCGCCCGGGGCGGCGCCATCAACACCGATTCGCCATACTGCGCCACGAACGCGTCCAGGATCTCCTGCGCGGATTTCTTCTGCTCCACCAGCTCCACCACGCGCCGATGCATGGCGGGCGAGGTCTCGCAGGTGAAATCGGTGGTGCGGCAGGTGTACACGCTGAGATTGCACCCACAGGTGCAACGCAGCTTCTCCTCGATCCCCACCACGAACGGATCGTTCTCGTACTCCGTGACGCGACCGCGGAGCTTCCCGGCGCGAGCCGGATCCATCAGCTCGCCGACCAGGGAGTCCTGGCCGGGCAGTCGCGGCTGTCCCGGCGGACTCGGCGGCCGCGTCTGCCCCTCCTGCCAGGACCGGCTTATCAGCGCGACGCCGCCCACTCCAGCGAGGAACTCGCGCCGCGAGTACCCTCGCTCAGGCATCGCGATCTCCCGCGGCCAGCCCCGTTCCCACCCGGGCCGGGCGTTCCACCGGGCGGTCAGTCGGGCCGCGTTGGAACGGGGCCAGGGTCACGGCGTACCCGGGGAGCGCCCGCCGGAGCGATGCCCTGGTGGGACCCGCCCCCGGCCACATCACGATCACCCCGCCGAACACCAGGACCACGCCGCCGAACCAGACCCACCACACCAATGGGTTGAGGGTGAAGCGATACACCGCCTCTTCGGTCCCGGCCACCGAGCCGGCGAAGACGATGTAGATATCCTCGCGCAGGTCGCTCCGGATCGCGGCTTCGGTGGCGGGGTTGAACGTGGGCCGGTTGAACGAATCCACGTATTGGCGCTTCTCGCTGCTCATGACGCCGATGCGTTTGCCGTCGCGGCTGACATCGACGCTGGCGGCGGTGACGAACCGGTTCAACCGCTCGTACTGCGAGACCCCGAGGTGGGTGAAGGTATAGGTGTGGCCGTACGGGGAGCGCATGGAGGTGCTCTGGCCCGGCCGGAGCGACGCCTCCATCTCCTGCTTGAAGGCCATGCCGGAGAACGCCACCAGGTACGTCACGATCCCTAAGTGGACGATGTAGCCCCCGTAGCGGCGCCGGTTCCGGCCCACCAGCCGGGCGAACGCCAGCGCGTAATTCTCGCCGTGCAGCCGATGCCGGGCGGACGTGCCCCGCCAGAACTCCTGGGCGACGGTGGTGACCACGAACGCGGCGAGCGACGCCGCCATTCCCGCGTAGAAGTCGCCGTACCGGATCGCCGCCAGGAACGCCGCCGTCACCAGGCCCGCGGCCACCGGGACGGCAAACTGGCGTTTCAGGTTCTGGGGGCTGGCCTTGCGCCACGCGATCAGCGGGCCGACGCCGGTGAGCGCCAGCAGCGCCAGCCCGATGGGAATGTTCACCTGATTGAAGAACGGGGGCCCCACCGTCACCTTGGTGCCCCGGACCCACTCCGAGAGAATGGGGAAGATGGTCCCCCAGAACACCGAGAATGCCATCCCGACGAACAGCAGGTTATTGAAGTAGAAGCTGGCCTCGCGCGAGAGGGCGCTTTCCAGCTGCGCCTCGGTCTGGAGGCCCGGCATTCTGGTCCACAGCAGCCACCCGAGCGCGATCGCGGTCAACCCCAGGAACCCCAGGAAGAAGTACCCCACGTGGGACTGGGTGAACGAGTGCACGCTGGAGATGATCCCGCTTCGCGTAATGAAGGTGCCGAAGATCGACAACATGAACGACAGCGTGATCAGCGACATGTTCCACTTCTTGAGCATGCCGCGTTTCTCTTGAATCATGACCGAGTGAAGAAATGCCGTCATGGTGAGCCACGGCAGGAAGCTGGCGTTCTCCACCGGATCCCACGCCCAGTAGCCGCCCCAGCCCAGCTCCACGTAGGCCCACCACATGCCGAGCGTGATCCCAATGGAAAGGAACGTCCAGCTCAGCAGGGTCCAGCGCCGGATGGCGTGCAGCCAGCCGGTGTCCAGCCGCCGCGAGATCAGCGCCGCCATGGCGAAGGCGAACGGGATGGTGATGCTGATGTACCCCAGGTACAGCATGGGCGGGTGAACCACCATGCCGGGGTTCTGGAGCTGCGGATTGAGCCCGTTGCCGTCCGGCGGCGTGAAGGGCAGGCGCTCGAACGGGTTGGACGCGAACACCATCACCGCGACGAAGAAAAAGGTGACGGCCGAGGTCACGGCCGACACGTAGGGCATGAGCGTTTCGTAGCGTCGGGGCGTGAGCCACTGCGCCGCCGCGGCGAAGAGGCTGAGAACGAAGGCCCAGAAGAGGAGACTGCCGGACTGGCCGCCGTAGAACGCCGCGATGGTGTAGACCGCCGGCAGGTTGCGGCTGGTGTACTGGGCCACGTACGCCACGTTGAAGTCGTGACGCAGGAGCGCCGTGAGTAGCGACGCCGAGGCGACGGTGAGGAGGCCCAACAGCGCGTACGTGGTGCGCCGGGCGCTCTGGATCAACTCCGGCCGGCGGCGCGAGCCGCCCAGTACACCGGTCACGGAGCCCCAGGCGGCCACCAGCAGCGCCAGCCAGAGGCTGATTTGGCCGAGAATCGTCACTGGCTACCCTTGCGCTACGCTTTCGGCATCGCTTCGTACCGCGACCCGCACTTGGCGAGCAGCGTGGTGGCGCGGAAGGTGCCGTCCGGCATCAGGCGTCCCTCGACCACCACGTCCACATCGTCCGTGAAGGTGTCCGGCGCGAGCCCGCGATACACCACGGGATAGGTCTGTTGCCCGTCGGTGGCCTGGAAGGTGATGGTCTGCGACGCCACGTCACGCTGGATGCTGCCGGTCACCACGCGGGCTCCCATCTTGACGCCCACGTTGTAAAACGAGGGATCCGCGCTCACCCGGGCGGCCAGCTCCGACGGCGTGAGGAAGTAGACGCCAGTGTCCTTGATGCCTGAGGCCATGAGGTAGCCGACCGTGCCGACCACCAGCGCGGCGCCGATGAAAAAGCGGGTGCGTGCGTTCATAGGTGACGTCAAGTGTAAGGGACGAACCCCGAATCACCCTAAAGTTTACCCCAAGGAACCTTTAATTGCACCACCGCGGGCCCAGTGCAGGGCGGCGCCAACCGCTCGCTGCCACTGGACATACGCCGCGTCGCGCCTGGAGCCGGGCTGGAACCAATGGTAGGCACGAGCTGCCAGGAACTCCTCGGGAGTCCGCCAGACACCGGTGGCCAGGCCGGCCAGTCCGCCGGCCCCCAGGGCGGTGGTTTCGACCACGTCGGGCCTTCCGACGCGCACGCCCAGCAGGTCGGCCTGAACCTGCATCAGCCAGGCATTGGCGGCGGCCCCGCCGTCCACCTTGAGCTCCTGGAGGCGAACCCCGGACTCCTCGCTCATACGGTCCACCACGTCCCGGGTGCTGAACGCCATGGCCTCCAGCGCCGCTCGGACCAGGTGCGCCCGGGAGGTCCCCCGAGTTAGACCGACGATCGTGCCCCGGGCTTCCGTCTCCCAATAGGGCGCGCCCAGCCCCACGAACGCGGGCACGAAGCACACGCCTCCGGAATCCGGTACGCTTCGGGCCAGCGTCTCCGTCTCCTCGGCGCTCTTGATGATCCCCAGGCCGTCGCGCAGCCACTGCACCGCCGCGCCGGCGATGAAGACGGAACCCTCCAGCGCGTAGGTGGGCTGGCCGATCGCATCACAGGCCATGGTGGTCAGCAGCTTCGACTCGCTGCCGTTGCTGCCGCTCCTGCCGCCGTTGCCGCCCACCAGCATCAGGAGGAAGGCCCCGGTGCCGTAGGTGCACTTGGCCTGGCCCGGCGCCCAGCAACCCTGCCCCCACAGGGCGGCTTGCTGGTCTCCGGCGACGCCCGCGATAGGCAACTCGGCGCCCACATGGCGCCGGTCCGCCACGCCCAGCATCCCGGACGACGGCACGATGGTAGGGAGCGACTCGGCCGGCACGCCGAACCGCGCCAGGAGTTCCGGGTCCCAGCCCCTGGTCCCGATGTTGTAGAGCAACGTGCGCGAGGCATTGGTGTGGTCGGTGACGAAGGCCCGACCGTCGGTGAGCCGAAAGGTGAGCCAGGCGTCTATGGTCCCGAAGACCACCTCACCGGCCGCCGCGCGGCGCCCCAGGCCCGGCACTTCGCGGAGCAGCCATTCGATCTTGGTGGCGGAGAAGTACGGGTCCCAGACCAACCCGGTGCGTTGCCCCAGGTAAGCGTCGCCCAGCTCGGCTCGAAGCGCGCGACAGCGGTCGCTAGTGCGGCGATCCTGCCAAACCAGCGCCCGGTGCACCGCCCGGCCGGTGGCGCGCTCCCAGGCGACCACCGTCTCGCGCTGGTTGGTGATGCCGATGGCCGCAGGCGTCTCGCCGGCCACGCGGATCGCCTCCCGGGCAGCGTCCAGCACGGAGCGCCAGATCTCCTCGGTGTCGTGCTCCACCCAGCCGGGCTGGGGGAAGTGCTGGGGGAACTCGCGGTAGCCCCGACCCAGCACGCGGCCGTCCTGGTGGATGACGAGAGCGGTGCTCCCGGTCGTGCCCTGGTCGAGGGCGAGGACGGAGGTCACGGCTCAAGGTTGGCCTGCGCGATGTCGCTTGGCAATACGCGCGGACGGGTCGTACCTTGGCGCGTGCGAGCGGGACTGGAAAAGGGAGGCCCGGTCGCAAAGCTTCTAACGTCCGCCCCTTTCCCGGCGGCGTGGGCCTGCGCCGCGCCGCCGGGACCCTCCGTCCGGCGTCTCGGGGCGAACCCCGATTGTGACTTGCGCCGACGGATGCTATCAATTAACGTCGGTTTAACCGACATGGCCCGGAAGCTTTCGCCTTCGATCCTCGAGCTCGGTGCCAACCTCCGCGCCGCCCGGGAACGTGCCCGGCTGACCCAGGAGGAGGTCTCGGCCCATCTGCACATCCCCCGCTCCGCAGTCTCGGAGAGCGAGCAGGGGAAGCGGGAGGTCTCAGCCGCTGAGTTGTACGCGCTGGCCCGGCTGTACGGAGAACCCATGGAGGCCCTCCTGGGCGTGCGCGAACCCCGGCAGGCAGGCGAGCGGTTCATGTTCCGCGCAGAGGCCGTGAGTGCTCCCGAGCAGCACCAGCTCACGCGCTTTCTTGCCTGGTGTGCGGAGTACCGGCAACTGGAGGAGCAGACTGGGGACCTCGCGAGCCTGACCCCGCGCCCAGCACTGCGACCGCCTACGACGTTCGAGCAAGCTCACCGGCTAGCGGACGAGGAACGTAAGCGGCTGGAACTCGGCGTGACACCCGGCCGCGTCCTGCTCGACGTGCTGGAGGAGCAGACGGGCGGCCGGCAGGTATTCACGCTGGCTCACGAGTATTTCCATTTGCTCACCGGGCCTCCGGCTGAGGGCAACGAGCCGGGGGTGCATGTCTGCGACGTGTTGTCCGGCCCCGCGGGGCGGAAGTCTCGTGACGAGCAGCTGGCGGACCAGTTCGCCGGCCGTCTGCTGTTGCCGCCGGAGCCTTTCATTGACCGCCTCCAACAGTTACGCCGTTCAGACGGCTCCATTGATCGCCGAGACCTGATTGACGTGGCGCGCTACTTCGGCGTCAGCGTCCAGGCGGTCTTTGTCGCACTGGCCCGGTTGAAGTTGGTCTCCTGGGAGTTGGTGAACGCCGGGTATGCGGACGACGAGCTTCAGCAGGCGATCGTGCGATCTGGGGGCGAGCAGGTGCCGGAACCCAAGCGGTTCAGGCGGCTGGCCGTCAAGGCGTATCGCCTAGGCGCGATCACGCGGGGGCGACTGGCGGAGCTCCTGGAGGTCGGCCTGCCGGAGGTGGCGGGCGAGCTGGATCGTTACGGAGGCGAAGGTGGCGCACCACCGGTCAAGCTCGCCCCTTCTCGTTGACGCCTGGGTAGTGTTGGAGTGCGCGCGGTCGGGGCACCTGGCAGACCTGGTGGGCCGGTCCGGCATCGGGATCGGCAGTCTGGCGCGAGAGGCGCTGCTGGCGGGTGAGGGAGCGCTGGACGTGGGAACGCGGCGGCTGCTGGCGGGGGTGGCCGTCTGGTCGGCGACGAGCAGCGAGGTGCGGGCGCTACTAGCACGCGATGGTTGCGCCGGCCTGAGCGTGGGGGAGGTCGAGGCGCTGGCCCTAGTTCTGGCTCGTGGCGTGGGCTACTGCACGGACCAGCCCATAGCAGTCGAGGTCATGCGACGCCTTGGGGCCCGGCGGAGGCTCGTGCCACTGGCCAGGGTTCTGGCGCGATCGGAGCGGCGGCTCCTGATCGCCTCGCGGGTTGGTTTCGGCGAGGCGGTTTGAGGAGCTGGGGGTAGTGGCGGCCGAGGAATTACCGGAGGTGCCGGCCGCGGAGCGGACGGTGCGCGAGCTTCAGGCGGGGGAGTTGCGGGGGTTGGACGACGTGACCGAAGGTGATGACGAATGACGAAGAGGATGCCGCCTCGCAGAGGCGCGGTAGGTGAACGGGCGCCGGCGTATCCCGCCGCGCCGCCGCGGCGCCCGCTTGATCCCGCGGTGCTTCAGGAGATAGTGTGGCGGGTGGTCGAGGTGGCACAGCCGGATCGGATCATTCTGTTTGGCTCGGCGGCCCGAGGGGAGATGGGCCCGGACAGCGACGTGGATTTGCTGGTCATCAAGTCCGGTGTGGAGCATCGGCGGCGGCTGGCGCAGCAGATCTATCGCGGTCTGATCGGAGTCGGCGCGCCCGTGGACGTGGTGGTGGTGGCGCCTGAAGACATCGAGCGGTTTGGACACCGGGTTGGGTCGATCATCCGCCCAGCGCTGCGTGAGGGCCGGGAAGTATATGCCGCATAAGCTACCGGACCCCACGCAGCCGGCAGAGTGGCTGCGGACCGCGCGCAGCGATCTGGCGCTCGCGCAGGCGGGCCGGCCCACCGCGGACGTTCTCTACGAGCAGCTGTGCTTTCACGCGCAACAGGCGGCCGAAAAGGCGGTCAAGGCGGTGCTGGTAGCACGCCAGGTCGACTTTCCGAAGACGCACGTGATCGGCGAGTTGTTGAAGCTGGTTGAACGCGAGGGGGTGACCATTGCGGGGCGGGTGTGGGAGGCGAGCGATCTCACGCCTTATGCCGGGCGGGCGCGTTATCCGGGCTCGGAGGAGGACATTGAGGAGGCGGAGCACCGGTGGGCCGTGGAGCTGGCGGAGGAGGTCGTGAAGTGGGCTGCGGGAGTGGTCGCGAGGTCGGGGGAGGATCGTGACCGAGGGCCTGATGACGAAGCGTAGGCGGACGATGGTCGGCGGACCAGTTATCGCAGGCCCGAGCATCCGCCGGGTGCTCGACGCGTATGTGGCCGAGCCGCCGCTGAAGCGGCGGCGGGGCGCGCGGCCCGACCTCGAACTGCTCAAGCACTTTCCGAACAGCTACGGGAGCGGACATGTTCGTATTGGTGACGTACGACGTGGCGACGACGACCCGCGAAGGCCGAAAGCGGCTGCGGCAAGTCGCGAAGGCGTGCGTCAGCTTCGGGCAACGGGTGCAGAACTCCGTGTTCGAGCGTCAGATCGATCCGACCCAGTGGGCGCGGCTGAAGCTCAAGCTCCTGGACCTGTACCGGCCCGAGGAATACAGCCTGCGGTTCTATCCGGCTCGGGGCCCTTGTCGTCACAGGGCCTTCATGGTTGCTTCATTCCTTGCCCGGTACGCTCAGTGCACCAGACCGGCCCATGCGCGACCGCCCGGTGAGGGTAGGGAGAGACCTTCCGGCCGGGGCGTCGCGACTCGATAAACTGGAGCCTGACGATGAACCAACCACATGAGCACTGGGCTACGCCGGGACCGCTGGAGCGCCGTGCCCGATCCATCGCCTACGGCATCTTGGTCCTGGCCCTGGGCGTGCTCGCGGGCGTGGGAGCTCGCGAGGCCAGCTCGCGCCAGCAACAGGGCGACAAGCGCACGGCGATCGCGCTGACGGCGGATCAGCGGGACGCCGTCCTCAGCGACATGCGCACCATGCTGACCGCGATGCAGAGCATCATGGATGGCGCTACCCGCATGGACATCCCGAAAATCCGCGCCGCGGCTCAGGCGGCGGGCACGGCGGCGTTGGTGGGGCGCGATTCGGCGACGCAGGCCCAATTGCCCGAGGCGTTCCGCCGGCAGAGCGCGGAGACGCGCGCGAACTTCGACGCGCTGGCAGAGGCGGTCCGCGGGTTCACCGCGCGCGACACCACGCTCGCGTATCTGTCGCGGATCTCGGCGCGGTGCGTATCGTGCCACGCCCAGTACCGGCTTACGCTCAAGGAGTAGCCGAGTTCGCTCCGCGCTTCGCGCCCTGCTGACGCTCGGTCGGGGCGTCGTCCGCGGCCTGCCGGACCTGACCGCGGCCGATGACCCGATCGCGTTGTTTGAGCGGTGGTTCGCAGAAGCCCGCGCGGCCGGGATGTACCTGCCGGAGAGCATGACCCTCGCGACGGCGACGCCGGACGGTGTTCCCGCGGCGCGGATGATGCTCCTCAAGGGCGTGGACCAGCGGGGCTTCGTGTTCTTCACCAACTACGAATCCCCGAAAGGCCGGGAGTTGGTGGCGAACCCCCGGGCCGCTCTGGTGTTCCATTGGGCCGTGCTCCAGCGCCAGGTACGGGTGGAGGGAGCGGTCGAGCGGCTCACGCCGGAGGAGTCCGAGGCGTACTTCCAGACGCGAGCTCGGGGCAGCCAGATCGGCGCCTGGGCCTCCCAGCAGAGCGCCGAGTTGAGCAGCCGCGCCGAGCTGGACCGGCGGTTCCGAGAGTACCAGGAGCGTTTCGCGGGGCAGGAAGTCCCGCTTCCGCCCTTCACGCCGACCGCGATCGAGTTCTGGCAGGGCCGCGTCAACCGGCTACACGATCGGCTGCGATATGCGCGCACGGATGGTGGCTGGGCGGTGACCAGGCTGCATCCGTAGGGGCGGGAGACGGGGGTCTCCCGCCCTTCGCGCCGCCGCCGCCCAGCTTCCCCCCGCTCAATCGAGCAACCGCTTGATCGCCGCAGCGTACGGAGGCCTCAAGACCCCCTTGTCGGTAATAATCCCCGTGACCACCTCCGCCGGGGTCACGTCGAACGCGGGGTTGTAGGCGCTCACCCCCGGCAGCGGCCCGACGATCTCGGCCCCGGCGCGCTGCTCGATGGGAATCAGGTCACCGGAGGCGAGCGACCGGTCGAACGTGGTGCGCGGAGCCGCCACGTAGAAGGGAATCCCGTGCGCCTGGGCCAGCACCGCCAGCCCATAGGTGCCGATCTTGTTGGCCACGTCGCCGTTGGCCGCGATGCGATCCGCGCCGGTGATCACCAGGTCCACCTCGCCCTGGGCCATCAGCCAGCCGGCGGCGCCGTCTACGATCACCCGGTGCGGAATGCCGGCGCGCTCGAGCTCCCATGAGGTGAGCCGGTCGCCCTGACCCAGAGGTCGGGTCTCGCACGCGATGACGTCGAGGCCCTTGCCCTCCCGGTGCGCCGTGTAGATCACGCCGAACGCGGTCCCGATCCCGCCGGTCGCCAGCACCCCGGTGTTGCAGTGGGTCAGCACGGAGGCGCCGTCGGGAACTACCGTCACCCCCGCCCGGCCTATGCCATCGCACATCGCGGCGTCCTCGTCCCAGATGGCTTGCGCCTCGGCGTGCAGGTGCTCGGCGACGCGGGCGGGCAGCTCCACTCTGGCGAGGGCTCCTTGTCCAACGCGCCGCATTCGCTCCACCGCCCAGCCAAGATTGACCGCGGTGGGCCGGGTGGAAGCCAGGCGGCCGGCGGCGGCGTCGAGCCAGGCCGGCGTCAGGCCGGCCACCGATGCGCGTTGCTCCGCTTCCGCCGCCAGCGCCATCGCCGCCGCGATCCCGATCAACGGCGCGCCGCGCACCCGGAGCGCGCGGATCGCCTCGACCATGCCGTCCACCGTATGCAGCTCGAGGTAGCGCACCTCCCCGGGAAGCAGGGTCTGATCCAGGACCCGAACCCACCCTGAAGGCCCCCATCCAATGGCGTCGGTGTGCACGGCGGCCAAAGGTACGCTTTGAGCGGGTCTTCCGCCTGGTTTCATGAATCGTTTAAGGGATTGGGGCTACATAAGCGCCCATCTGCATCCGCCACCGCACCGGAGGTACCGCTATGCTCATGCTCACCGCTCTCGGGCTCTCCGCCAGGGTCGTGATCGCGGCGCCGGCCGCCGAGCCACCGGACGGCGTCCCTGCCTGGGTTCGGAACTACGTCGCTGAACATGCCGCGCACGGGGAGCGAGCCGGCCCGCCCATTCCGGCCTGGGCGCGAAAGTACCAGCTGGACTGCTCCGCGTGCCATTCGCCGGCGGCTCCCCGGCTCAACGGCATGGGGATCCAGTTTCGCTGGGCCGGCTACCGTATGCCGGACGAGATCGGTCAGAAAGTGGACGTCACCGACGTGGGCCACTACGTCTCGATCCGCGGCCGCATGCGCTATGACTACGACAAGACCGAAGGTGTTCCAGCTACCAGCCAGTTCACCTGGAATGACGTGACGTTGTTCTACT
>JACPAP010000147.1 GCA_016180765.1 Gemmatimonadota bacterium | reverse complement strand
GCCCACGGCGCGCCGATGGCTCGTACCTTGGCAGCCAGCATTCAGGGCAGGTATCCGGCCTTCGTAAGCGGGTCAACAGGAGATCGAACCATGCAAAGACTCAACCTGCTCCACGCGCTCGCGGTTGGCGTAGCCGCGATAAGCACAGCCTGCAACGCCGACGGTCCCACGGCAGCCGAGTCGGACTCGCCGTTGCTGGCGGCCCAGGGAGGCGGCAGCAGCAACAACACCCTGCTCGGCGATGTCGCTTCCGGGGATTACGTCGACCCGACGATGGCGAGCCCGCTCACCTCCACGTGTCCGGCTCCCGTCAAAGGCAGCGGTTGGTCACTGAACTTCGAGCACACCCAGTGCCTCATCGTTCAGCCCGATTGGAACACCGACTCCGGATTCGAGCCGTACGCGCTGACCGACGATATCGTGTTGGGCGTACTCAAGAAGCAGGGCAAGGACGGCCAAATCACCTACGTCCGGTTCTACGGGCAGGACGTGATTGGCGAGGCCGGCATAGCGCATAACTCCGACACCATACCCGTGGCCGTCCCGGTGATTCCAACCAAGAGTGGGTTCGTGCTGCACGTACACGCGCCGCGCGTAGCCATCTGGCGCCTCTCAGGTCACACCGGTGGCGACCGCGTGGCGTTGATCGGCTGGGTGTCGATCGGGGACCTGGTCTACCGACCTCAGTAGAACCGTCAGGAGGTGTTGCGACTCACGTCGGGGCTAGATCTTAGAGCTTGAACAGGGCGATCATGAGGCCGGCCAACGGGATCAGCGTCCCGGCCCAGAAGATGAAGAGCCACCGCAGCAGGTCGCGGTACTGCGCCGACAGCCGGTCGGCTATCTCGACCCGCACGGCCGCGAACCCCGCGGTCATCTTGTTGTCGATGCGGCTTTCCAGCTCAACCAGGCGGCGTTCCACCTTGGCATCATACTCGGTGAATCGCCGCTCCAACCGCTCGTCGAACCGGCTGAGGTAGACATCGGCCAGCTCGCGAACCTCGCTGCGGTTCACGATCCCTGCCTCGTTGACCCACCCAACCAGGTCACGCGTAGGTCCTTCCCCCAGCGTCTCCCGGAGCTTCTTGAGCAATCGGTCGGTCACCGGCATGGCTACTCCTGCTTCCTAGTCCGGCGACAGTCTACAAGGTACGCTCGGGAGTCCTACCATCAAAGCGACGCACCGCGGTGCCGGAAAACGGCAACCCGCACGTCGGTCCGGCTGGCGGGTCCGGGCTTCCTACCGCCCCTGCAGGCGGACCGCGACCGCCCCAAACCCCGCGTCCGGATCGAGCGTGTACCGCGCGTCCACGATGTGGACCACGGGACTGGATCGCGAAGCCTCCACCACGAAGAACGGAAAGCGGGCCCAACTCAGAAACGCGCCTCCCTCGGCCGATTGGCGTGCTACCAGGGCTTCGGGCGCCGTCGCATTCTTGGCCACTTCGTACGGCTCGATCGCAAAGACCGGTCGCCGGAGCCAATAGACGGTCCCGAAACGGTACCGGTCCGCATCTTCGATCACGACCAATCGGCGCAGGGGATTCAGCGGGACCGGCGAGACCATGACCCGAAGCGGGGCCCGCCCGTCGGCCTTCAGGCCTTGCGTGATGGTGCGCCGCGCGATCTGCGACGCGCCCAGCATGACCGCCGCGTACACGGCGATCGCCAGCAGCGAGACCGCCGCCGGCGTCATCGCCCAGCGCCTGTGGCTGGCCGCAGACGTTTCCCGTTTCCCGTTTCCCGTTTCCCGACCGGTCCATCTCGTAAGCAGCAGCCCGGCAACGAGGACAACCCAGATCCACGGGTCCACGATGAACAGCGCATCCGCGTAATACCACCGGTTCACGAAGGGCATCCACCAGCGCATGCCATACGTGTTCATGAAATCGAGCAGCGGGTGGGTGAGAATCGAGACGGTGGCCAGCAGCGCCACCTGGCTCGCGCGCAGGGGAGGCGCCTGGGGTGCGTCGCCCCGCCCTCGGCACGCCCGGCTCCAGAGCAGCACCAGTCCCGTGAGCAGAAGCGGCAGGATGCCGAGCGCGAGCACGCCGTGGGTCCACCCCCGGCGGAAAGACAGCGCCGTCAGGCCACCGCCAAAGGCATAGGAGAGGATGTCCACGTCCGGCAGATTGGCGCTGACCAACAGCGTCGCGGTGCCGTATCGCGTGCGGTGCTTAAGGCCGGTCTGGGCGAGCGCCGCGCCGACCAACGTATGGCAGATGTTATCCACCCCGGCACCGCTCGCACGGACACAGGCTCAGCAGGTACTCGTAGGTGTAGATGCCCGTATCGTGGCCGTCGCTCCAACGGATCTTGATCGCGTAATTCCCCACCAGCGACAGCTCGCCCGCGCGGATGTCTTCCGGCACGGACCCAGGCTCGAGCAGCTCCCGGCCGGTGAATTCGTCCCGGCAGGTGGCGCAATGACAGGCCAGGCGCAGCATCCGGGCCGGGTAGGTGCTCACGTGGGTCGCGTCCCACGTGATGACAATCTCCCGATCGCCTCTGTGGATGCGCTCGGGAACCGGCGGTTCGGTCACCCGAGGCGCGCGTCCAGCTCAAAGGCCACGTTCCCCTTGAGCGCGCCCGAGACGGGACATCCATCCTTGGCCGCCTCGGCGGCCCGGAGGAACGCGGCCTGATCAATGCCCGGCACCGTCCCCCTGGTCTCGAGCCGCATCCTGGTGATCTTGGGGCCCCCGCCCACGGTCTCGAGGGTGCACGAGGCCTTGGTAGTGATCTTCGTGGCGGGCGTTCCGGCGCGCTCCAGGCCGGCCGAGAGCGCCATGCTGAAACAGGCGGCATGCGCGGCGGCGATCAGCTCCTCGGGATTGGTGCCGCTCTTCCCCTCGAATCGCGTGGCGAAGGTGTAGTCGCCCTGGAACGCCCCGGAACCGGCGGCGAAATGGCCGTTGCCGTCTTTGAGCTTGCCGTTCCACACGGCGGTGGCGGTGCTGGTGGGCATGCTGGAGCCTCCTTCTGAGTGTGGCCCGGCAATGTAATGACGTGAGAGGTGAGATGTGAGAAGAGAAGTCGTCCATCTCACTTCTCACCCCTCACATCTCACGGGTGAGCTGCTCGCCCAGAAAGCCCGCCGCTCTTCGCTCCGCCCACAACACCGGCGCCCACGGAGGCCCGGACACGAAGCCGACGTGCCCTCCGGTCTCCGTGAACGCCGCGCGGATGAATGGATTCGCCGCCACCGCGACGCGCGGGATCGACTCCGCCGGCAGGAAGGGATCGTCCGCGGAGTGAATCAGGAGCGTGGGTACGCGGATCGCGCTCAGGTACTGCGCACAGCTGGACTTGGCGTAGTAGTCCTCTGCGTCCCTGAAGCCGTGTAAGGGTGCGGTGGCCGCGTCGTCGAACTCCACGAAGGTGCGGGCCGCGAGCACATTCTCCACGGAGATGCGGCCACGGAGCAACGCCGCTTGGGCCCGGGTCTTGCGTTGTAGCTTCCTCACCAGGTAGCGCCGATAGGCGCGCGAGAAGCCGCGCTCGAGATGCACCGCGCCGGCGCCGAGATCGAAGGGCACGGAGACAGCGGCCGCAGCGGCCGGTTCGACCGCCCCTCCCGCTTCTCCCAGGTATTTCAACAGCACATTCCCACCCAGGGAGAAGCCCATCGCGCCGATCGGGCGATCCGGAAAGCGCCGCCGCAGCAGGTCCAGCACGTAGGCCAGATCGCCGGTCTCACCGGAATGATACAGGCGGGGTGCCCGGTTCACCTCGCCGCTGCAGGAGCGGAAGTTCAGTCCCACAGCCTGGATGTCGCGGGCCCTCAACGCGCGGTACATTTCCAGCGCGTACGTGGAACGGGCCGACCCCTCCAGGCCGTGCAACACCACGACCAGGGGCAAGCGAGGATCGAGGTCCGAAAAGTCGAGATCGAGAAAATCCCCGTCGGGCAGCTGGACCCGTTCGCGACGGAGGGCGGTTTCGCCCTCCCGCGACCGCAGCCACCGGGCTCCCAGCGTTTGCGCGTGCGGGCCGGGCAGCCACCAGGCGGGGCGAAAGCCGGTCTGGTCCATGGCGACCGGCAAGATAGCGGTGAGAAGTAAGACGTGAGAATGTGAGAGGGGTCACTGAACTGTTCTCACTCCTCACGTTTCACTTCACACGACCCGGGTCAATCGTGAACGAACCGAAGGTATCGGCGTGGGTAGAAGGTAGAGACATGATCCTCAAGTCCGCCCAGCTCCGCGGCGCGCTGCTCGCTGCGGGCGTGTGGGCCGTGGGGCTCGCCGCGCCACCGGTCCAGGCGCAGTACTTCGGGCGGAATAAGGTCCAATACGAGGACTTCCAGTTCGACATCCTGCGCACGCTGCACTTCGACATCTACTCCTATCCCGAGGAACGCGAGGCGGCGGTCATGGTGGGCCGCATGGCCGAGCGCTGGTACGCCCGGCTTTCGCGGCTGCTGGATCATGAGCTGCACCACCGGCAGCCGATCATCGTCTACGCCAGCCACCCGCACTTCGAGCAGACCAACGCCATTCTGGGAAACATCGGGGAAGGTACCGGCGGCGTGACCGAGCTGTTCAAGCGCCGGGTGGTCCTCCCGCTCGCGGGGCCGCTGGAAGAGAGCGATCACGTGCTGGGCCACGAGCTGGCCCACGCCTTCCAGTTCGACATCACCGGCGATCCCGGGCGGGTGAGCGCCGCCAACCTGCCGGTCGCCATCCGGTTGCCGCTGTGGTTCATCGAGGGCATGGCCGAGTACCTCTCGGTGGGCCCCGTGGACCCGCACACCGCCATGTGGATGCGCGACGCGGCGCGGGGAAAGCTGCCGGGCCTCACCCGGCTCGATAACGGGCGCTACTTCCCGTATCGCTGGGGGCAGTCACTCTGGGCCTACATCGCCGGGCGCTGGGGCGACGATGCGGTGGGCCACATCCTCAAGGCCAGCCGCCGTACCCGGGACGCCATGGCCGCGATCCAGCGGGTGGTGGACCTTCCGGTGGACTCCATCTCGGAGGGCTGGCACTCCGCCCTGCACGCGGCGTTCGATCCCCTGATCCCGCTCACCGACTCGGCACCCTCGACGTACGGTGTCGAATTGCTGAGCCAGGCCACCGGCAGCGGCGGGCTCAACGTCGCTCCCGCCTTGAGCCCGGACGGCCGGAAGGTCGTGTTCATGTCGGAGCGCGGGCTGTTCTCGATCGACATCTACCTGGCGGACGCGGAAACCGGAAAGGTGGAGCGCAAGCTCACGGAGACCGCTCTGGACCCGCACTTCGAAAGCCTGCAGTTCATCAACTCGGCGGGAGCCTGGAGCGCGGACGGCACCCGTTTCGCCGTCGGCGCCGTGAGCGGGGGCGACCCGCTGCTCTCGGTATTCGACATCGAGACCGGGAACGTGGTGCGCGAGGTCTCCCTGCCGGGACTGGGAGAGGTCTTCAACCCCACCTGGTCGCCCGACGGCCGCTACCTGGCGTTCTCCGCCAACGTGGCCGGCTTCTCGGACCTGTTCGCGTACGATCTCGCGACCGACAGCCTGCGCCGCCTCACCGAAGACGCCTTCGCCGATCTCCAGCCCGCCTGGTCGCCGGACGGGTCTCGCATTGCCTACGTGACCGATCGCTTCAGCGCCGACCTGGCCACCCTCCGGCACGGCCGCTACGAGGTGGCGCTGCTGGACCCGGTGTCGGGAACCTCTCAGCGAGTCCCCGCCTTCGACCGCGGCAAGGCCATCAACCCGCAGTGGGCGCCGGACGGGCAGCGTCTCTACTTCCTCTCGGACCAGTCGGGCATCTCCAACATTTATCGGATTTCGCTCGCGACTCAGGAGATCACCCAGGTCACCAACCTGTACGCCGGTGTCACGGGCATCACGGGCTTGAGTCCGGCGTTTTCGACCGCCGCCCGAGCCAGCCGCCTGGTCTTCACCGCGTACCAGCGCGGCGATTACCAGGTGTATCGGGTGGACGACGCCGACATTTTGGCCGGCAGGGGCCTGATCGCCGCCAACGGGAACGGCGACCCGGCCGCGCTGCCGCCGGCGGTGCGGCAGCAACCCAAAGTCGCGGCGATG
>JACPAP010000146.1 GCA_016180765.1 Gemmatimonadota bacterium | reverse complement strand
GGGGGAGTTGGATCGGCTCATCATGCCGCAGCAGCCGCTGGACGTGCTGGCCCAGCAGGTGGTCGCTGAGGCGGCGTGTGAGGATTGGCCCGAGGACGACCTCTACGCGCTGGCGCGGCGGGCCTATCCGTACCGGAACCTCTCCCGCGGCGAGTTCGACGACGTGGTCGGCATGGTCGCCCAAGGGTTCACCACGCGCCGCGGGCGGCGCGGTGCGTTGGTGCACCGCGACGCCATCCATCATCGCCTCCGGGGGCGTCGGGGCGCCCGCCTGGCGGCGATCACTTCCGGCGGCGCGATTCCCGACACCGCGGATTACCGCGTGGTGCTCGAGCCCGACGAGCTGTTCCTCGGCGCCGTGAACGAGGACTTCGCGGTCGAGAGCATGGCGGGGGAAGTGTTCCAGCTGGGCAACCGCTCCTGGCGCATTCTGCGGATCGAGCAGGGCACCATCCGCGTGGCCGACGCCGAGGGAGAGTTGCCGTCCATCCCGTTCTGGCTGGGGGAGGCCCCCGGCCGAACGCTGGAGCTTTCCGCCGCCGTCTCGGAGGTGCGCCGGGAGGTTGGCGAGCGGCTGGACGACCCGGAGGCCGCCTGTCGCTGGCTGATGGCGGAGGTCGGGTTGAGCCCAGCGGCGGCGCGCCAGATCGTCGAGTACCTCAAGGCGACGCGCCATCTGCTCGGCGTCATCCCGGCGCAGGAGACGATCGTCGCGGAGCGGTTCTTCGACGAAGCCGGCGGCATGCAGCTGGTGATCCACGCGCCCTTCGGGAGCCGGATCAATCGGGCGTGGGGACTGGCGCTGCGGAAGCGGTTCTGCCGGCAGTTCAACTTCGAGCTCCAGGCTGCCGCGACCGAGGATGGCCTGCTGCTCTCGCTCGGGCCTCAGCACTCCTTCCCGTTGGGGGATGTGTTCCGCTACCTGCACCCCACCAGCGTCCGCGACGTGCTGGTCCAGGCTCTGCTGGACGCGCCGATGTTCCAGCTCCGGTGGCGCTGGAACGCGACCATCTCCCTGGCGCTCCTCCGGAATCGCGGCGGCCGGCGCGTGCCGCCCCAGATCCAGCGCATGGAAGCGGACGATCTGCTCGCGGCCGTGTTCCCGGATGCCGCGGCCTGCCTCGAGAACATTGCGGGGGATCGCGAGATCCCCGACCATCCGCTGGTGCGTCAGACCGTTGCCGATGCACTCCACGAGGCGATGGATCTGGACGGGCTGGTGCAGTTGCTCCGGCGGATCCATGCCGGCGAGATCGCCTGCTTAGCCCGCGATGTGCCTGAGCCGTCGCCCCTGACGCACGAGATCCTGAACGCCAGGCCGTACGCCTTCCTGGACGACGCACCCCTGGAGGAGCGACGGGCGCAGGCCGTGGCCACCCGTCGCGCGTCGGAGCCCACCACGGCGGCAGAACTGGGCGCCCTGGACCCCGCGGCGATCGCCCGGGTGCGCGAAGAGGCGTGGCCTGAGGCCGGCACGCCGGATGAGTTGCATGACGCGTTGTTGTTAGCCGGATTCTTGACGGTTGCTGAAGGGGCCGCAGAGGCCGCAGAGGCTATGCCCTCGTGCTCCGGGCTCCTGGCTGTTCTCCAGGATGAGCGCCGAGCGGGGCGAGCGAGTGTGGGCGAGCGCACCTTCTGGGTTACCGCGGAGCGACTGGGCGAGCTGCGAGCCGTTCACGGCGGGTTGACCACCGAGCCTGCATCGCTCGAGCCGCCATCCGGTGCGGTGCAGCCGGATCGCGAGACCGCCATTCGCGAGCTGCTCCGGAGCCGCCTGGAGATCCTCGGTCCCACCACGGCCGCGGCCCTAGCGGAGTCGCTCGGCGTCGGGAGTGACGAGGCGGAAATCGCGCTGGTGGCGCTGGAGCGTGAGGGCGCGGTGTTACGCGGGCGCTTCACGGATAACGGACCACGGATAACGGAGAACGTTTCGGGAGACCTCGTCGAATGGTGCGATCGCCGCCTGTTGGCGCGGATCCATCGTTACACGCTGCATAAGCTCCGCGCCGAGATCGAACCGGTGAGCGCGGCGGAATTCATGCGGTACCTGTTTGTCTGGCAGCGTCTGGTTCCCGAGCATCGCGCGGCGGGGCTCGAGGGTCTGGCGGCGGTGCTCGAGCAGCTGGATGGGTTCGAGCTGGCGGCCGGTGCCTGGGAAACCGACGTGCTCGCGTCGCGGGTGGATGAATACGACCCCCTGCTGCTCGACGCGCTCTGCCTCACCGGGCGCGTGGCGTGGGGGAGACTGAGTCTCCCGGCGGCCGGCGGCGGGCCCCGTTCCGGAGCGGAACGGGGCGGGCCGGCGCCGATCGGTCCGGTGCGATCCACTCCGGTTGCGGTGCTGCTGCGCGAGCACCGGGACGCCTGGCTGTCGCTGGCGGCGGCCCAGACGGCCGAGCTTTCGGCGTACGGCATCGCGGTGCGGGACGCGCTGGCCCGACATGGTGCGCTGTTCTTCCCGGAGTTGGTGGCGCGATCCGGTCTGCTCGCGACGCAGGTGGAGCGGGCCCTGGCGGAGCTGGTCGCCGCCGGGCTGGTCACGGCGGACAGCTTCGCGGGGTTGCGCGCATTGCTTGTGCCAGCGGAGAAACGGCGGCCTATGGTCGCGAACGCACGTCGCCGGCATGGGACGGTGGCGTTTGGGGTGGACACGGCGGGGCGGTGGGCGTTGCTGCGGGGATTCGGCGGTTCGACCGATCGACGGCTCGTGGGCGTCGAGCCGGATGGCGGACCGCCGGACCGTCGAGCCGTCGAACCGCCGTTTGGCGCGGGCGTCGAGCTCTTCGCCCGCACCCTGTTGCGTCGCTACGGCGTCGTCTTCCACCGCCTGCTGGCTCGCGAGTCACTCGCTCCCCCATGGCGGGACCTGCTGCGGGTGTACCGCCGGCTGGAGGCGCGCGGCGAGATTCGGGGCGGGCGGTTCGTGGCCGGGATGTCGGGCGAGCAGTTTGCGTTGCCGGAGGCGGTGGGCCGGCTACGCGCCATCCGGCGCAGCGCGGCGACCGGTGAGCTGGTCAGCATCAGCGCCGCGGATCCGCTCAACTTGACCGGTATCGTGACGCCGGAGGCGCGCGTGCCGGCGCTGGCGTCGAATCGGGTATTGTTCCGCGAGGGTGTGCCGATCTCCGTGCGGCAGGCGCGCGAGACGCGGCATCTGGTGGAGCCCGAGGCTGCGGCGAGACCCCACATCGAGCGCGCACTGGTGCGCAAACGCGTGAGTCCGGCCCTCCGGGCGTATCTCGGGAGCGCCGGCTAGACCACGGTGATGGATTAACCGCAGAGAGCGCAGAGATGAACGGAGCGAGCGCAGAGACGGGACTGGTTTGGGGTTTTCTCACAAGAAAACCTCTGCGATCTCTCTTTACCATCTCTGCGTTCTGCGGTGAATCACTCCAAAGAATGGGGAGATCGTGATGACTGCTGTTCCCTCGACGATGCTGCCCCTGGGCACCAAGCTGCCCCGGTTCTCGCTGCCCAATGTGGTGGATGGTCGGATGGTGTCTCCGGCGGATTTCCGCGACCGCCCGGCGCTGCTGGTGATGTTCATCTGCAACCACTGCCCCTACGTGCAGCACGTGAGAACCGAGATCGGGCGCATCGCGGACGAGTACCCGCCGCGCGGCGTGGGGATCGTCGCCATCAGCTCGAACGATGTCGCCGCTTTTCCCGACGACGCGCCCGACAAGATGAAAGCCGTCGCGCTCGCGGAGGGTTGGCGGTTCCCCTACCTGTTCGACGAGACCCAGGCGGTGGCCCAGGCGTTCCGGGCGGCCTGCACGCCGGAGTTTTATCTGTTCGACCGGCAGCGGAAGCTGGTCTACCGCGGCCAGCTGGACGGCAGCCGGCCCAAGAACGACGTTCCCGTAACGGGGCGCGATCTCCGCGCCGCGCTGGATGCCCGGTTGAGGGGGAAACCGATTTCGCCGGAGCAGATTCCCAGCGTGGGGTGCAACATCAAGTGGAAGCCGGGCCACGAGCCGCAGTACTTCGCGATCCCGGCGCGGTGAGGCGGGCATCGGAGTCGCAATGAGTCAGCGAAAGCAACTGGCGATCCTGGTGGGCGGCGGGCCGGCGCCCGGCATCAACGCGGTCATCGGCGCCGCCACCATCCGGTCCGTGCTGGAAGGCGTAGACGTAGTGGGGATCCGCGACGGCTTCCGGTGGGTGATGGAAGGCGACATCGAGCACGTCACGCCCCTCAGCATCGAGATGGTGAGCCGGATTCACTTCCGCGGTGGCTCGTTCATCGGCATCTCGCGGGCCAATCCCACCACGGATCCCCAGCTACTCGAGAACACGGTGACCTCGTTGTTACGCATGAACGTGTCGCAGCTGATCACCATCGGCGGGGACGACACCGCGTTCTCGGCGATGCGGCTGGAGCAGAAGTCGGCGGGCCGGATCGAGGTGGTTCACGTGCCCAAGACGATCGACAACGACCTCGCCCTGCCGCCGGAGATCGACACCTTTGGGTTCCAAACTGCGCGCCACTACGGCGCCGAGATCATCAAGCACCTGATGGTGGACGCCCATACCACCTCGCGGTGGTATTTCGTCGTCACCATGGGCCGCAAGGCGGGTCACCTGGCGCTCGGCATCGGTAAGGCGGCAGGTGCGACGCTTACCCTGATCCCGGAGGAGTTCGGCCTCAAGAACGTCAAGTTCAAGACCATCGTGGACACCCTGGTGGGCGCCGTCATCAAGCGGCTGGCGCAGGGGCAGCACCACGGCGTCGCGGTGATCGCGGAGGGCGTGGTCGAGGGGATCGATCCGGCCGACCTGAGCGAGATCGAGGAGGCCGAGCGCGACACCCACGGCAACTTGCGGATCGCCGAGGTGGACATCGGCCAGATCTTGAAGCGCGCCGTGCAGGAGCGGCTGCGGGAGTTCGGCCTCAAGATGACCGTGGTCGCCAAGGACATCGGCTACGAGCTGCGCTGTGCCGACCCGGTTCCGTACGACATGGAGTATGCCCGGGACCTGGGGTATTGCGCGGCGAAGTACCTGCTGTCCGGCGGCAGCGGGGTCATGGTCTCGCTGCAGGGCGGGCGCTTCGTGCCGGTCCCGTTCCGCCAGATGCTGGACCCGGAGACCGGGCGCACCCGGGTGCGGTACGTGGACATTCACACCACCCGCTACGCCATCGCGCGGCGCTATATGATCCGGCTCCGCCGCGACGACTTCGAGGACCCGCACGAGCTGGCCCGGTTCGCCGCGGTGGCGCGCCTATCGCTGCAGCAGTTTCGGGATCAGTTCGAGTACCTGGTACAGGCCGAGCCGCCTCCGCTCGAGCTCAAGGTGCTGGGGACGTCCTGACGTTATACCCTCCCGCGGCTTTCGCCGGTCGCGATCGCGCCGGCGATCAGGTGGGCAGTGCGCAGCGGTTCCGGGACGCTCCCGTTCACCGCCAGCCGGCGAATCACCCGCTCGGCATCCTCAAGCGACAGTCCGACGCGTTGCACGAACACTCCAGCTGCTGGCTCCGGGGGCCCCAGCCGGGCGATGAGCTCCCACTTACGGGCGCCGCCCGGCACCCGGGCGAGCAGTGCCCGGCGGACGCGGTCCAGCCTGGGGCGCCGTCGGACCACTACCAGGATCGGGATTCTCAGAACGTCGTGGAGTCCGGTGATGTCCACCACATTGAACCCCGCCAGGGCGATGCCTTGCAGGAGAACCAGCTGAAGTTGCCGCGCGAACTTGGAGTCGGCGATCAGGCAGGTGAGGTTGTGCGTGGCGTTGATTCCGTCCCGCCGCACCTGTCCGTACAACACTCCCTCCAGCCGCAGCCCGGCGAACACTGCGCCCACCACGGGCACGTTCCCCCGATACTCCGGCGGGAAGGGTGCGTCATCGAAGCCGATGACGTGGGACGGCGTGACCTGGAGATTCGCCACCGGCCCCTCGGTGGGAAGCTGCCGCCCGGCCAAGCGCCGGCGCAAGGGCGCGGTGGAAGGCGTGTGCCTCAGGATGCCTTCCACGGGTGTGTCGCCTTGCGGCTGGTGCATCTCATCGGCATGTTAATCGCCCGAGCGGCGGGGCCG
>JACPAP010000145.1 GCA_016180765.1 Gemmatimonadota bacterium | reverse complement strand
CGACGAGCCCGCCGTATAACACCTTCGCGTTGTCCGTCGACCCCCGGCGCCAGTCCAGAAACGCGTTCACGAGAGTTTGGTCGTGCCAGGGAAGTCTGTGCGCGTGGCGCTGCGCCCGCTCGGCGAGTTGGAGCTCCTGAATGATGGGAACCTCGGCCCACAGGGCCGCCAGCGCCAGCCGGTAGTGGGCGAGGGCGAACGAAGTGTCCTCTCGGACCGCACCCTCGAAGGCCTCGACCGCCGTGTGGAAGCGGCCCGCGCGGAACGCGCTCTCGCCGTCGAGGTACGCCTTGAGGGCGGAGATGGAGTGCGTCGTCAGCGCCGCGAGCCGCTCCAAGCGAGCGCCGGGACCGGCCACCGTGCCGGCGAAGAGCCGCGCGGTCAGCTCGTCCACCAGCTCGAACACCCGGCTCGCCTCACCCTCGACCGTCGCCTCGGCGATCGGATCGCCGCCGCCGCGATGGAGCGAAGCCCGCAGGTGCAGCCGGCCACGGGCCTCGACCACAGACCCCACGATGTAGCTCTTGCCCCCGAGCCGCTCGGCGAGGGCACGCGCGCGCTCGGGGTCCATCTCGCCGTCCGTCCGACCCAGCGCCCCCAGAACGGCGTCTGGTTGCACGGCCCGCAGCCCGCCCGTGCCGTCGAGCTTCGTGCTGAGCAGCTCGACCATTCCCTCGCGCAAATACCCGTACTCGGCACTTCCGCGCACCGTGAACGGCAGGACGGCGATCGGCGTGAGGGACGCCGGAGGGGCCCTCGCCTCGCGCCGCACCCAGACCGCCCAGGCGGCGGCCGCCCCGAGGACCAGGGCCACGAGACCGAGGATCGCAAGGCCACGACGCGCCAGGGGGCGAGCGCGCGCTACGCCGGGTTGGTGCTCCGGGCGGAGACCCTTGGGCGGCTCGATCCCCGCTCCAGGCACGTGACGCTCCGCGCGCCGACGGATCGCGTCCACCAACGCTCGCGTCTCCGCTGACGGCTCGAGGTCGTAGTCCCGGCGCAGGCGCGCCGCGAACTCGTGGTAGGCACGGACGGCGCCGGTCCAGTCTCCCTGGCGCTCGAGCAGGGCGACCAGGCGGCGGAGCCCCGCCTCATCGGCTGGGGCGAGTGACACGGCCCGACGAGCCCAGTGTGCGGCGAGGGAGCCCTGCTCCTGTTCCTCGGCCCGCTCTGCCAGCGACCAGGCCGCCGCGGCGGCCCGGCGGCGCAGCGTGGCGCGCGTGGTTTCCAGCCAGCGTTCGAACTCGGCCGCCTCACAGACGAAGAAGCCTTCGAGGAGGTCGCCGCGGTAGAGGTCCAGCGCTGGTTCCAGGTGGCCGGCCTCGAGCGCCCGTTCGAAGGCAGCCGCGTCGCACCAGAGTCCGGTCGGGTCCACGCCGAGCTCTTCATCCCCACGGGTCACCACGACGCGGGGCCCCAGGTCGCGACGCAGGACGTGCACCGCCTGGTTCAGGGCGTGACGGGCATGGTCGTGATCGAGATCGGGCCAGAAGAGGCCGAGCAGAGCGTCCCGGCGCTGGAAACCGCGCCGATTGTCGACGGCCAGGTAGGCGAGGAGGGCCAGGCGCTTGGGTTGGGCGAGCACCGACCGCAGCTCCCGCCCTGCATCGTCCACGAGGTCGAGCACGCCGAGCGTGCGGAGACGGAGCATGGGACCGACCGCGACACCAGGCCTCGGCATAGTCACCTGTGGGGTGACCGGGCCGTGATGCAAGGAGCGTAAGGTTGCAGCGGAGGGGTGTTCGTCGCAAGCCCGCTATTGGCCGGTATTAGCGGCGGCACGTAAGTGGTGATTCACCTCCGCGCGGGGAGGGCAGGATGTTCAATCAGCGACTGACAGCGTTAGGGCTCGCGGTGGGTGCGGTGTGCGTGGCCGGCTCCTCCCGGTCGGCGGCACGATGCTGACCGTGCGGGCTCGGGGGTGGTCCACGGGAGTGGAGGCATCACAGAGGACGGAAGCGAGGAGGAGGCAATGATGACGAAACTCGGCAGGTTCCCCAGTCTCGTCGCTGCCATCGGTTGTCTTGTCGGTGGTTGCGATAGTTCCTCGGCGGGCAGCCCGGCCGCAGTCTCGGGCGTCGCGACTGAGGGCGGCGGGTTGGCTGCTCTTGCCGCCGGGCCCGGCATGGCGTGCGCTGCCGCGGCGAATTCGGGTCTTAACCGCTTGAACGCTGCGAACATGCAGTTCGCGGCCGGTCAGGACCAGATTCAGGGGGCGATTGTCCACGTGGCGAACGCCTGCCCCAATCGAGAGCGCTCGTGGCTTGATCAGGCGCTGACCCAACTGGCAGCGTGTGAAGCGGCCTGCAGTGCGGCCCATAAGAAATGCACCCAGGCTCCCGACTGCGGCTTTTTCTGCCAGGTGGGCTGCAACCTCGACCAGGTCACGTGCAATGCCGGATGCCTCGCCGTGTTCTCGGCGCAGGCAGCTGATTGCGTGCTCGTTCAGTAGCGAGCCTCGAATCCCGCGTCCCGGGGTTCGGGCCGCCGATTTTCTGTGCGTCGTGCCCACCCCCTGCCTGACCACGTCGTACGCGGAGGTGAGCTGGACGGAGGGTGAGGTGGCGGACGGGGCGATCACGACGGTCAAGCTGGCGGATGGGGCGGTCACCTCGGCCAAGCTCGCGGCCGATGTAGCGACCGGCGTGACCGACCACGGCCAGCTCAGCGGGCTCGCGGACGACGACCACCCGCAGTATCTGCTGGCCAGCGGCGCCCGCGCCCTGGCGGGCAATGTGGACGCCGGCGGCAACAAGGCAGCGCCACGCCCGCCCCCCGCCCGCCGCGCGCGGCGCCGGCCGGCTGCCCGCACCGCCCCGTCGGCGTAACCCGGGGTCCCCGCGGTCTCCGGATCCGACCGCAAGCACGGGGTGGACCGCCACCTCAGGCTTCCTGGACGGTCCATTCACCCAGAGCTACTTTGTGAGGGCCAATTCAAATTCCTATGCGGGACGTGCCAGCCGTGTTGCAGGACTGTCTACGAGTATCCCGACCGCGACTTGACGTTCATGTATAGCGCGACGCTCGCGAACGGGAACCACCGCGGGCTCGTTTTCATGGGGCACGACGGGTCGATGCGGGTGAGTGGGGCGCTCGCCGTCTCCGCCGATCAGGAATCCACTCGCTTCGAGCAGAAGATCAATGACATCATCGGCCTGTCCCGGCCCATGTTCACCTATCGACCGGGCTTCAAAAGGAACGCGACAGTCGCGGCGCTCTTGCTAGCGGCCGCGCTGGTGGCCGCTCCGGCGTTTTCCGCCCAGGCACCCCCGAACGTCGCCGAGCGGCTCGGGCATCCGCCAGACGCCCGGTTGCTCGTCATCCACGCCGACGATCTCGGCATGATGCGCTCGGTCAATCGGGCCACCTTCGAGGCGCTGGAGCGCGGCTGGGTGACGTCGGCCAGCATCCTGGTGCCCTGCCCCTGGTTTCCCCAGGTGGCGCGCTTCGCGCGGGAGCATCCGGACGCGGACCTCGGCATCCATCTCGCGCTTAACAGCGAATGGACCGGCTACCGCTGGGGACCGGTCCTCGGCGGATGGCAGGTGCCGAGCTTGCTCGATGCTGACGGCTACCTGCCGCTGGTGCAGCAGGAAGTAATCGAGCGGGCCAAGCCGGATGAGGTGGAACGCGAGCTTCGCGCGCAGATCGATCGCGCCCGCGCCGCCGGGATTGACGTCACCCACCTCGACGCGCACATGGGTACGGCGGTCATGTCACCGGAGCTGTTCCGGGTCTACCAGAAGCTCGGCGGGGAGTATCGGGTGCCGGTGCTGCTCGAGAACCAGCCGCCGCCGGGCCGGCCGGCCGCCGCCGGCCAATCGCTGGTGGACCGGATGCTCGAGATGACGCCGGGGGTTCCCCCCGACCGCGCCAACCTCTGGCTCGACGCCTACAAGGCCATGCTCGCGCCGCTTTCGCCCGGTGTCTACCAGCTCATCGTGCACCTGGGGTACGACGACGAGGAGCTGCGAGGCGCAACGTGGGACCACCCCGATTGGGGCGCGCGCTGGCGGCAGGCGGACTTCGACCTGGTGCGGAGCGCCGAGTTCCAGCAGTTCCTGCGCGACGAGAAGTTCGTTCTGGTCTCGTGGAGGGATCTGGCCCGCGCGCGGCGATGATCTGCGGGGCCTCCGCCCACTACGATCGCGTCGAGGTGCTGCGCTTGTAGGCCCACCACGCGGTCTTCGCGAGACGTTGGACGCCCGTCACCAAACTGCTGAAGATGATCTGACGTCCCAGATACGACAGCCGCGGGGGGCGGCGCGAGTCGGGCTGGGAGCCTCGCCGGAAACGATAGACCTGCACACCGTTCCACCAGGTGGGTGCGCGGGGGACCGCGGTCGGAATGTCGGCCACCAAACTGAAGTCCGGGGCGGACCTGACGAAGAGCCGGTTGGCGGCCCGCACGGGGATGTCGTTGGTGTCATCCACGATCACCACCGCGTCGTCGCTCAGCCACGGCCGGATGAGCTGGAGCGCCTGGAAGTGATCCCGGAAGGCGTGCCCGTTGTCGTAGAAGTACGCCCCCACCTTCTTGGGCGCCCACGGCGCCAGGCGCAGAAACTCGCGGAAGTCCAGGTCGAAGAACTCGACCTGCCCCGCCGCCGTATGCCGTTCCAGGGTTCGTTGCAGCGTGGCGCGATCCGCGCGACTGTGCGAAAAGTTGTCGCAGGCATAGATCTTGGCGTGGTTACCCGCTGCGGCCCCGGCGAGACTCAGGCCGTGCCACGAGCCAACCTCGACATACAGCTCGCCGGGCTCGAGGTGACGCGCGGCCAGGTTGAGCAGCATCAGCTTGTTCTCGCTCGCCATCCCCTGCACGTGGAGCAGCAGCGGGGCGAGCCGCCGCTCGCGCGGGTGCTCGAGGTGCCGCAGCCGCTCGGGATCACCCCAGGCCGGCCACTGCTCGCGGCACTCCCGCAGGAATCCGTCGAAGTTCATGCGCGTCTCATGGGTCAGCGTCCGTCGCCGGCACGCTGGAGCAACACCGGCTCCACCGCGCGGGCCCCGAGCGCCCCACCGAGGAACCCTCCGATGTGCGCGAAGTGGTCCACCAACGGCGTCGCGAGGCCGGTGAGAATCGCGAAGCCGCTCCAAGCGAGGAGAACCACGGCGATGCGTTTGTCGCGCAAACCGCCGATCCCGCTCAGATAGACCACCGCCGAACGCGTGAATCCAGCGCTGAGGAGCCGCCAGAGCTTACCGTCGCGCACCGGCGGCCGGTAGAGCGCGCCCGCCGCCACGATGCTCTCCTGGGACTCGAGTGCCCCGGCCGACAGCTCCCAGCCGAACATGACGACGTACGCCGTGATGAGCAGCAGGCTGAGCGGGCGGCGGTAAGACCATCCCCCGCTCGAACTCGATCCGGCGCTCCGGCGCACCCGTGGAGCATCTGGGCGAGGTCCTGGACGTGGCGCTCACCCCGCTGCCGGCCCCCGGGCGGCGTGCGCCGGCGACGTACGTGGCCGACGGCGAACTGGTGGGGCACAACGCCTGACGGCTCACGAGTCGGTGGCGCGGATCCCGGGCCACTGGGACAGTGCCCAACGCGAGTGATAGAGTGAGACCCGGATACTTGACACGCGCCCGGTGCGGTGGTAACTGAGCTCAAAATACCATCCGAAAAAGGCAAACCCGGCGAAAGCCGGGGGCGCAAAGCTACGGGTCCTCGCCTCCTCCGCGACGCCTTCCCAACGCCACGAAGGACCCACGATCGCCGAGCTGCCGGAATGGTGGCTCGCCGTTCAACCGTGCGAGCCACACTGGAGCGGCAACCTGCAACGATAGGAGGTACCATGAGATCCGCCGGCTTTCTCACCCTACTCGGCGTGCTCCTCGCAACCGCTTGCTCCAGGGACACGCCGGTTGAGGCCCCTCCGCTCGAGGGCGGGCCGGTCACGCAGTCCACGGGCGGGCGGACGCTCGTCGTGGACGACGACGGCGCCGACTGCCCGCACGCAGGCTACAGCACCATTCAGGCCGCCGTGGACGCGGCCGATCCTGGAGTCACCATTCTCGTGTGCGCCGGTACGTACAACGAGCGCGTGCTGATCACAGGGGAGGCGAAGAACGGCCTCCGG
>JACPAP010000144.1 GCA_016180765.1 Gemmatimonadota bacterium | reverse complement strand
CGATCCGCCTGGGCCAGGAGTTCACTGCCTACGGCCGCACCGTGGAGCGGAGTCTGGAGCGGATTCACCGCGCGGCGGACGACCTGAGGGACCTGGGGAACCAGGCCCAAGGCCGCCAGGCGAATGGCGGTGGGAATCGTATCGTTGGTGCTCTGCGCCATGTTGACGTGATCGTTGGGGTGCACCGGCCGGTAGTCGCCGCGCTTCCCCCCGAGCAGCTCGTTGGCGCGATTGGCGAGCACCTCGTTGGCATTCATGTTGTGGCTGGTGCCGGCCCCGGCCTGGTAGGGGTCCACCACGAACTGGTCCCGATGCTGCCCTTGCAGCACCTCGTCGGCGGCCCGGATAATCGCGTCGGCCAGCTTGGCCTCGAGCCGTTTGGTCTCCTTATGCGTGAGCGCCGCGGCTTTCTTGATCCACACCATGGCGTCCACCAACGCGGGCAGTGGGGCCAGGCCGGAAATGGGGAAGTTCTGTCGTGCCCGCTCGGTCTGGACGCCGTACAGCGCCCGGGCCGGCACGGCGAGCTCACCGAGGGGATCGCGTTCGCTACGGGTCTCCGACATGGGTTCCACCCGTCCTTCAAGTTGTCCGTTGGTTTCCAGCCAGGAGTCTAGCATGGGCTAGTACCGTTCCAACTTGCTCGTCACGTGAGCCGCATCCGAAAGCACTATACCTACAAGTTGGAACGGCACTAGTCTGAACAATCGCCCAGTGGATAGATGAACCCGCAATTAGGGCAAGGATGCTTGCAGCCCCAGGGCTTGGGGCGCACGGGGAAGCCGCAACGCTGGCAGAGCGGGGCTTCGGGGTCCGGGGTCCGGGGTCCGGGGTTCGGGACGTCGACGGCCGGACTGTGGTGCGTGGATCCCGCGCCGATGTCGGGCCGCATGTCCCCGGTCCCCGGATCCCGGACCCCGGACCCCGTCTTCCTTCGCGGACCCCGGACCCCGCTCCTAGCCAAGGCGCAGCGCGCCCGTGAGGAATGGATTCGTCCGCCGCTCCTGACCGATGGTGGTCGCCGGTCCATGGCCCGGATACACCACGGTCTCGTCCGGCAGCGTGAGCAGCTGGTCTCGGATGCTGGCGAGCAAGGTCTCGGTATCGCCGCCCGGGAGATCGGTGCGGCCGATCGAGCCCGCGAAGAGGGCGTCGCCGACCACCGCCGCGCCGTGTCCCACGAACGCCACGTGGCCCGGCGAATGCCCCGGGACGTGGCGAACCTCGAACGTCAAACCGCCGAGCCTGAGCTGCATGCCGTGCGTGAGCCGCCGGTCCGGCGGAGGCGGCACGGACGGCTCGAGCCCCAGCCAGGCGCTCTGCTGGGGCAGCGCGTCGTACAACGGCCGATCCTCAGGATGGAGGTAGAGCGGCACGCCGGTCGCCTCCACCACTCGGGCGGTGCCGAGAATGTGATCGGCGTGGCTATGGGTGAGCCACACGGCCTGGAGCGTCACCCGCTCCGTCGCGAGGCGATGGAGAAACCGGTCGGCTTCCTCGCCGGGATCTACCATGACCGCGTCGCGCGCGTCGCGGTCCACCAGGATGTAGCAGTTCTCGGCGAACGCGCCGTTGGTCAGGGTGAGGACGTCAAGACGCGCCAACGGCCGCCTGCTCCCGGCGCTCCGCGAGGTACTTCTCCACCGCGATCGCGGCCGTGGTGGCGTCCCCCACGGCGGTGGTGATCTGGCGGGTGAGCTGCACCCGAACGTCGCCGGCGGCGAACAGACCCGGAATCGAAGACATCATGTTGCTGTCGGTCACCATGTAGCCCTGGGCATCGTGCTCGAAGTGCTCCCTGACGATCCCCGTGTTGGGCCGGAAGCCGATGAACACGAACACGCCGCCCACGGGAAGCGTCGAGATGGCACCGCTCACCGTGTCACGGAGCCGCAGCCGGGTGACGCCGCGGGGCTCGCCCTCGATCTCCTCCACGACCTGGTTCCAGACGAACTCGATCTTGGGGTTGCTTCGGGCCCGCTGCTGGAGGATCGCGGACGCCCGCAACTGATCGCGTCGGTGCACGATGTAGACCTTCGCCGCGTACCGGGTGAGATAGTCGGCCTCTTCGACCGCCGCGTCCCCACCGCCGACCACCGCCAGCACCTCGCCCTTGAAGAACGCCCCGTCGCACACCGCGCAGTACGACACGCCGCGGCCGGCGTACTCCTTTTCGCCGGGTACACCCAGCTTGGTGGGGGTCCCTCCGGCCGTCACGATCACCGCCGGCGCACGGTAGGTTTTCTCCAGCTCGGTGCGCACCACGAAGCCGCCGTCGGCTTCACGTTCCACCGTGGCCACCGTGTCGGTCACCAACTCGGCGCCGAACTTCTGGGCGTGCTTGGTCATCTTCTCGGCCAGCTCACGCCCCAGGATGTGCTCGAAGCCGATGTAGTCCTCGATGACCTCGGTGTTCAGCAGCTCACCGCCCGGCAGCCCCCGCTCGATGAGCAGGGTCTTGAGCATGCCGCGTCCGGCGTACATCGCGGCGCACAGGCCGGCGGGCCCGCCGCCCACGACGATCACGTCGTATGGGCTATTCGTCTCTGCCATCGGTCGTTCCTAGCGTCTCAATGCCGAAGCCTCAGTTGGGGCGCCGGACGTCCCGAGTGCAACGCCTCGGCCAGGTCCGCCCGCAAGCGCTCGGTCTCGAACTCCACCGCCGGGTGTTGTGGCCCGGCGAGCTTATCCAACGCCGCCTCTCCAACAATCCGCACCCCGTGAGAGTTCCCCCGCTCCCGGTGGAACAAGGCTGCGGCGGCCTGAATCAGTCCTTGAAGCACCTTGGCTTCGTCTTCATCGGCCACCGACCGCCAGATCTGCTCCAGCGCCTCGTGCGCTTCCCAATACTTCGCGTGGTTGAACAACTCCACCGCGCGGCCGGCACAGGCGGCCCGGTCGATCGGGTCGGACCGAACCCGCCGCTCGGGACGCTTCGCGGGCCTACGAAACATAATCGGTGGAACGCACCGCCTCGGTGCGGTTGCGCGCCAGCTGTCCACCGTCCACCACCAGCGTCGTGCCTGTGACGTAATCGGATTCTAGAAAGAAGCGAATGGCCCGAACCACGTCCGCGGGCGTCCCGAAGTGTTGCAGCGGAATGGTCTCCAGCAGCCGGCGGCGGGCCTCGTCGGGGATATCGTCGCCCAGGAGCACGGGCCCGGGCGCTATCCCGTTCACCGTGACCTCCGGCGCCAGGACCCGCGCCAGGCCCCTGGTCAGCATTTCCACACCGGCCTTGCTGACGGAGTGCGGCAAATAGGACGGCCAGGGCTCGAACGCCGCCACGTCGGAGATGTTGACGATCTTGCCGCGGGCCGCGCGCAAGGGGGGGGCCACGGCCTGGGCCAGGAGGAAGTAGGCGCGGAGGTTCAGGTCCAGCACCTCGTCCCACATCTCGGCCGTGACCGTGCCAAAGGGCTGGCGCAGCAGCACCGCCGCCGAGTTGATCAGGACGTCGAGACGGCCGAGCCGGCGGAGCACGGCCGCCGCCAGATCCAGGACTTGCCGCGGGTCTCGGAGATCGGCCTCGAACAGCTCCGGGGCGGCACACCCCGTGCGTTGGAGTTCGGCCCCCAGCGTCTCGGCGTCGTCCGCAGATTCGAAATGATGCACGGCCATCCGGGCGCCATCGGCGGCCAGGGCCTGGACGATGGCGCGCCCCACCCGCCGCGCCCCGCCGGTCACCAGCACCACTTGGCCGGCGAGTGGGCGGCTCACAGACCGGCCAGGCTCTCGTCCGGGCCCGGCGCGCCGGGCTGGGCGAACCGCACGCGACCGTCCTGCCCCACCAGGACCACGCTGCGCTGGACGGCCACCCCGCCCAGCTTCACCGCGCCGTAGGCCTTGGCGATGCTCCTGCCCTCGTCCACCAGCAGCGGGAAGGGAAACCGGAACTTCTCGGCGTACTGGCGGTGGCTCTCGACCCCGGCCGGGTTGACCCCGAACGGCTGGACCCTGGCTTTGCGGTACTGCTCGATCTCATCGCGCACGGCGGAGAGCTGCTTGTTTCAGCCGGGGGTATTGTCCCCGGGGTAGAACACCAGCAGCGCCAGGTGCCGTTGCAGCACCTCGCGCAAGCGATACGTCTGTCCGTCGGACGCGGGAAGCTCGAAGTCGGGCGCCTCCGCCCCGACCGCGATCAATTCCGTCACCGTCCAACCTCCGTGCCCGCCATGCGGGCCTGGTGTACCGCGCGGAGCGCCTCCTCCCACGCCGCGGGAACCGTCACGTCCACGGCGTCCACCCCGGCCTGTTTGAGCGTCTCCAAGCTCTGAGGATCCGCCCGCTGGTTCAGATGCGCCGCGGACGTGACGCCCCCCGCGGAGCGCACCAACTCGACCACCGGGGCGAGCGCAGGCAAGCGTTTCGGGACGTAGGCGGGACGCCCGGTGGCGAGGTAGCGATCGAACGCGTCCTGCACGTCCCGCACCAACGCCAGAGCGACCATCGCTCTCGCGACGTGCGGCCGTCCAACCGCGCCGGTCCCGGCGGCCGCTCGCACGTCCAGGTCCGTGACCTCCAGGCCCAGCCCGTGCAGCCGGCGGACGATCTCCCGGCCCCGGGCCGCCCGCTCCCCCCGCTGCCGCTCCAGAAAGGCGTCCAGTTCTGCGTGTCCGGTGGGGAGGTAGTACGCCAGGAGGTGCATCTCACCCCAGTCCGCCGCGACGCTGAACTCGCAGCCCGCGATCACCGTGACGCCCACCTCGTCGCCCGCCCGGGACGCGGCCGCGACGCCCGCCAGCGTGTCGTGGTCGGTGAGCGCGATGACGTCGAGCCCGGCCGCGCGGGCGCGTCGTGGGATGTCCCCCGGCGGGCACTCCCCGTCCGAGGCCTGTGAGTGCAGGTGCAGGTCCACGCCGCCCATGACTCAGCGGGCGCGACGGTCGTAGTGGGTCTCGGGGCTGGTCCAGGCCGGCTGCGACTGCCGGAACAGCGCGGCCAGCTCGCGCTCGGACAGCTCGGCCAGGGCCACGTCCCAGCGCCGCGCGCCCAGCGGGGCGTAGCGGGTGACCCGGCGCACCCGCTCGGGGCCCTCGCCCTTCTCGAACACCAGGCCGAACTCGTCCCGGTCGTACACGGTGACCCGGCCGGATGGGTACACGTTCCAGCGCTCACCGTCTACCTCGAGGGTGCGCCGCGCCACGGTCAGGCCGTCCCTTCGGGGAAGCTCTCCAGGTCGCGCTTCACGTCCGCCATGAAGCGGTCCGCGTCCGCGCCGTCCACCACCCGGTGATCGTACGACAGCGACAACATCCCCAGGGTCCGAACCGCGATCACGTCCTGGCCGTCTTCCAGCGTGATCACCTTGGGCCGTTTCTCGATGGCACCCACCCCCAGGATGGCGACCTGCGGCTGGTTGATGATGGGCGCGCCGATGTAGGAGCCAAAGACGCCGGGGTTGGTGATCGAGAAGGTACCTCTCTGAACCTCGTCCGGCTGCAGCCGTTTGGTGCGCGCCCGCTCGGCCAGGTCCGCCATCTGCCGCGCGATCCCGATCAGCGACAGCTCATCCGCGTTCTTAACGACCGGGACGATCAGGCCCCAGTCCAGCGCGACCGCGACCCCGATGTTGATCGGTTTGCGGTAGATAAGGGTATCGCCGCTCACCGACGCGTTCAGTACGGGATGCCGCCGGAGGTTGTCGGCGATCACCTTGGTCACGAAGGCCAGGAACGTGAGCTTGGCCCCGCGCTCTTGGTATTCCCGTTTCTTCTCCAGGCGAATCCTGGCGATGCGACTGAAGTCCACTTCGTAATAGCTGGTGACATGGGCCGAGACCCGCCGGGACATCACCATGTGATCCGCGGTGAGCTTCCGGATTCGGCTCATGGGCTCGACCCGATCGCCGGGCCAGGCTTCGACCGTGGGATGGACTACTGCCCCACCGCCGACCACCCCGGCCGGAGGGGCCGCAGCGGGGCGAGCGGCGGCGCCGCTTTCGATGAACGAGAGGATGTCCTGCTTGGTCACCCGGCCGGCGAACCCGCTCCCCGGAATCCGGCTGATATCCACGTGGTGCTCGGCGGCGATCTTGCGAACCAGCGGCGTGGAGCGGCGGCGAAGGCGTTCTTCGGCGGTTTCGATGCCGCCCCCGTCCACCCGACCTCCGGCCGGAGAGGCCGCAGGGGCCGCAGAGGCGGGAGGGGGCGCAGAGGCGACCGGCGTGGCACGAGGTGCGACCGCGGCGGGCCTCGCCGAGGCCGCCGCGGCCGGCGGAGCCTGGGAAGCCGGCGCCGGGGTCGGCGTCGCGGGCGTCGCTGTGGCCCCTGCGGCCCCTCCCGTCACTGCGGCCCGTCCGGCTCCTGCCGCCGCCTCGGTTTCGATCACCGCAATGACCGTCTGCACCGCGACCGTCTTCCCCTCGGGCACCTTGATTTCGCTCAAGACGCCGCTCGCAGGGGCAGGAATCTCCGCGTCTACCTTGTCGGTCGAGATCTCGAGGATGGCTTCGTCCCGCTTGACCGGATCGCCGGCCCTCTTGAGCCACTTCGAGATGGTGCCCTCGGCGATGGACTCACCCATCTGGGGCATGATGACGTCCACACGGGCCATGCAACGCTCCTCACCGCAGCGCCCTCCCGGGCGCGCGGTGTTTCACTCCGGCGCGAGTTTTTCCGCTTACACATTTCGGGCGGCACGGCGCACTCTTTCCTCATGCGGAACGGGTCGGAGGGCACCAAGCAGTGTCACCTCATCTGGATGACGCGTGACGGCCGGTCGTGGTTTAAGATAGCCGCCGCCGCGCGGTTCTGCGAGCGCGCTCCCCAACGCCGTGTCCGTGGCAGCGGTGCGGCGGTTCCTGCGCCAGAAGGTCGCGGCAAATACCGGCGGCGACCCTGGCGATGCGCCGAGCCGCGAGGCGCCTGGAGATGGGCTGACGGCTGCACCGCGCCGGTGGGTCCCGAAGGGCGCGTCGGTGCGATGCTAGTAGGCCAGGAGCCGCCGCGCCGCGGTCACCATGTCCGCCGTCTGCGGCAACACGAAGTCCTCGAGCGGAGGCGAGTACGGCAGGGGCACGTCGTGGGCGGTCACGCGAAGAATGGGCCCGTCCAGCCATTCAAAAGCCTGCTCGTTAATCCGGGCCGCGATCTCCCCGGCCACACCGCCGGTCCGCGTGTCCTCGTGCACGATCAGCACCTTGTTGGTCTTCTTCACCGACTCCATGATGGCCGCATCGTCCAGCGGAACCAGGGTGCGCAGGTCCAGTACCTCCACGGACGCACCGTCCTTGGCCGCCAGTTCCTCGGCCGCTTCCAACGCCTTCCACACGGTCGCCGAGTAGGTGAGGAGGGATAGGTCGGTGCCCTCCCGCGCCACCCGCGCTTTGCCGATGGGCGTCAGCAGGTCATCCCCGTCGGGCAGGTTCTCTTTGATGCGGCGGTAGAGGTACTTGTGCTCCAGGTAGATCACCGGATCGTCGTCCCGGATGGCCGCCTTGATCAGCCCCTTGGCGTCCCGCGCCGTGGCGGGGCAGACGATCTTGAGACCCGGCGTGTGGAAGAAGGCCGCCTCGGGCATCTGCGAGTGGAACGGGCCGCCGCGCACGTAGCCGCCGGAGGGACCTCGAACCACCATGGGCGTCGCCAACCCAGTCCGGTAGCGCGCGGTGGCGACGTAGTTGGTCAGCATGTCGTAGGCGCAGGAGATGAAGTCGATAAACTGCATCTCCGCGACCGGCCGCAGACCCATGTGCGCGGCTCCCGCGGCGGCGCCCACGATGGCCGCTTCGCTGATGGGGGTGTCGATGACCCGAGACGACCCGAACCGGTCCAGGAAACCCTCGGTGACCTTGAAGGCGCCCCCGTAGATGCCGATGTCCTCGCCCAGGATGAACACCCGCTCATCCCGCTCCATCTCCTCCCACAGACCCTGCCGCAGGGCTTTCCGCCTCTGGGGGGTCGGCCAACACGGCGGCGAGCGCGCTGTCACCATGGGGCAGGGGCTCGCTCTCGGCCGTGGCCACCGCGGCGTCGAGCTCGGCGGTCACGCGATGGTCCACCGCTTGGAGCCCGGCCTCCTCCGTCCATCCTTCGGCCACCAGCCGGCGCTGGTAGCGGTCAATGGGGTCCAGCCTGGCCCAATGCTCCCGCTCTTCTTTGGGCTGGTAGCGCTGGTCGTCGTGCTCGGCGTGCCCCTTGCGGCGGTAGGTGACGACCTCGATGAGGGTCACACCTTCGCCCCGCCGAGCGCGCTCCACGGCCCGCTGGGTCGATTCGTACACCGGGAACACGTCGTTGCCATCCACGGTCTCAGCCGGCACACCGTACGCCTTGGCTTTTTCCGCCAGGCGCTCCACGGCGGTCTGGCGGGAGGTGGGCGTGGAGTAGGCGTAGCCGTTGTGCTCGATGATCACCACCAGCGGGACCCTGTGGACGGCCGCGAAGTTCATTCCCTCGTGAAAGGCGCCGGTGCTCGAAGCGCCGTCCCCGACGTGCACCAGCCCCACCCGCCGCTGGCCGCGGAGCTTGAAGCTGAGCGCCATGCCGGCCGTGACGGGGACCATGTCGCCCAGGTGGGAGATGTTCCCCAGGTACCCCTTCTCCAGGTCCGCGAAGTGGACGTTGGTGTCCCGGCCCCGGCTGGGCCCGGTGCCTCTCGCCATGTACTGGCGGAGCAAGTCCACCGGCGTCGCACCCATGACCAACATGGAGCCCACGTTGCGAATCAGGGGTGACAGGATGTCGCCGGGCTGGAGGGCATACGCGGACGCCACGCTCTGCCCTTCCTGCCCCAGCGAACAGTAGAGCCCGCCGATCACTTTGCTCTGGCGATAGAGGTTGACCAGCCGCTCCTCCAGCGACCGGGTGAGGCGGAGGTAGTAGTAGATCTCGAGGAGGGCATCCGCTGAAAGCCCCGCGGGAACCGGTGCCTTCCGTGCCGCCGGCGCCGCCATGGCCTACCGGTTCACCTCGGCACCATAGCCCACGACCCGGCAATGACTGCAACGCATGCCGGTGATCTTGAGCGTGATGGCTGCCATGTCTTTGCTAGTACGCTCCCCGAACCACGTGCTCCGGCTCCAGCCGCTGGTGCACCACGGCCAGGAACCGTTTCGCCAACTTGTCGGCCTCACTCTCGCCTACCTGGTCGGTTTCCACCGTCACCAGAGTGTAATGGCCGCCTTCCGCGGTCACCTGAATCGTAACCCGCCCGATGGTCCCGCTGAAGGTTCGCGCCCGGGTGGCGGCGCCGGCCGGGCTCAGGCGGCTCCCGAAGAAGCGATCGGCTTCCTGCAGGACCGCGTCAGGCGCAAGGGCCGTTCGGTGAAAGTATCGCATGACTCAGCTTCCGAGGGATGGTAGTGAACCGCCGGAGGCTATTGCCAAGGCGTCAACGACCCTCACGCCTTCTCGTAGTAGTCGTAGTACTCGACGCCCAGGTGGGTGATCTGCTGTTCGCCCATGAGCCAGCGCAGCGTGTTCTTGAGCTTGGTGTGCTGGATGAAGAGATCGTGCTCGGCGTTCAAGGCCGGGGCCGCCATGGGGCTCTTGAAGTAGAACGACAGCCACTCCTGAATACCGCCCAGCTTGGCCCGCTGCGCCAGGTCCATGAACAAGACCAGGTCCAGTACGATCGGCGCGGCCAGGATCGAGTCGCGGCAGAGAAAATCCACCTTGATCTGCATCGGGTAACCGAGCCACCCGAAAATATCGATGTTGTCCCACCCCTCCTTGTTGTCGCCTCGGGGCGGGTAGTAGTTGATGCGGACTTTGTGGTAGACCTTCCCGTACAGCTCCGGATAGAGCGACGGCTGGAGGATGTGCTCCAGGACGCCGAGCTTGGATTCCTCTTTGGTCTTGAACGACTCGGGGTCGTCCAGCACCTCGCCGTCCCGGTTCCCCAGAATGTTGGTGGAGTACCAGCCCGAGAGCCCCAGCATCCGCGCCTTGAGCATGGGCGAGATCACGGTCTTCATCATGGTCTGGCCGGTCTTGAAATCCTTCCCGGCGATGGGCACGTGGCGCTCCCGTGCCAGCTCCTGGAGCGCGGGCGTGTCCACCGTGAGATTGGGCGCCCCGTTGGCGAACGGCACGTTCTCCCTCAGCGCCGCCCAGGCGTAGAGCATGGACGGAGCGATGGCCGGATGGTTCTGATCCATGCCGCGCTCGAACGCCTTGAGCGTCCGGTGCGCGGGCCCGGGCGAAATGAATACTTCGGTGGAGGCGCACCAGATCATGACCAGGCGGTCGCACCGGGCGCGCTCCTTGAACGCCCGAATGTCCTCGCGCAGCTGCTCCGCCAGCTCGCGTTTGGTAGCGCCCTGCTTGACGTTGGTCCCGTGCAGCCGCTTCACGTACTGCTGGTCGAAGACCGCCGGCATCGGCACGACCGACTTCAGGAAATCGGCGATGGGCTCGATGTGCTGCGGCTCCAGCACGCCGGCCACCTTGGCCGACTTATAGGCGTCGTCGGGTATAGGATCCCAGGCGGTGAAGACCAGGTCATCCAGCCGCGCCAGCGGTACGAACTTGCGCAGCCGGGGAGCCCGCCCCTCGGTGCGCCGCCCGAGGCGAACCGTACCCAACTCGGCGAGCGAGCCGATCGGCCGCCCGTTCCCGCGCCGCACGTTCTCCACGCCGGCGATGAACGTGGTGGCCACGGCGCCCAGTCCCACCAGCATCACGCCCAGCTTCCCGCTTGCTGGCGCCACGGCGCGCTGGGCCGGCTTCACGCTCACCGGACGCTTGCCCTTGAGGCTCCTGGTGACCCGTCGGTTGGCTGGCCGCTGCTTAGGTGCCACGGCGTCCCTTTCCCACCGGATCGGCGAGAGCCGGGGTGGCGCGCCGCGACGCTTCCGGGCGGGCCTCCCGAGTGATCCGGTACACATGCACAATGCGTTGGATGACGGTGATCACGTTCAGCACCGCCAAGGCACTCACCAGGGTGAGCAAGAGGTAGCCCCGGGGCCCCGCGCTAAAGAACAGGGTCGGCCCGCCGAGGCCCACGATACGCTCCGCCCGTTGCGCGATGCCCACTTTGCAGTCCAACCCCAGCCCCTCGGCGCGCGCCCTGGCGTACGAGACGATCATGCCGGCGCCGGCCGCGATGAAGGTCATCGCCATCGCCAGGGGCGCGAGCCCACCGGTCACGCCGCCGGAGACGAAATACCAGGCGATCCCGAGGAACAGGGCCGCTTCGCCAATCCGGTCGAGCGTGGAATCGTAGAACGCGCCGAATTGGGTCACCAGCCCGTTGCTCCGCGCCACCTTCCCGTCCAGCATGTCGCACACGCCGCTCAGCAGCAACAAGAGCGCCCCCAGCCGTACCTGGGCGGCGGCAAAGGCCACGCCTGACCCCACCAGCACCAGGGTTCCCACGGTCGTGATGGCGTTGGGACTCACGCCGCTCGCGCCCAGCGAGCGCGCCAGCGGCGCGAGGACGGCGTCGAGCGACCGTTGCATCCAGTGCGGAAAAAGCGTCATCCGATAAGGCCTTGAAGGCGCCTAAGAATAGCGGGGATCAGAGGTTGCGGCAAATCGGGGAATCCAGCGCGATGGAGGCGGGGTGCGTCTCTCCCGCGCTGCAGTTCCGCGCGCGCCGCAGACGAAGAGCGATCCAAGGCGCGCGCTCCACTGACGCGCGCTCAAGACGCACCCCGCCTCCATCGCCCTCCAGCTCCGTGTCACCGGTATAGGAGGTAGGCCTCTCGAACCTGCGTGAACTCCGCCACACCCAACTGCCAGCTTCGCCACGTCTCCTCACCAGAACGACCGGCGAGGACGTCGAGCCGCCAGCGGTCGCTCCCGGCCAACCGATCGAAGGTCCGCGCATTGAACGCCAGTCGATCCGGGTGCGCGTCCCTGATCGCCGCCAGCAGCCGGGCCGCGAGGAGCGTAGGGTCGTACGTGCCGCGGTCGGTCACGTGGACCTTGATGGCCGGCAGGCGCTCGTGGGCGTACTTCCCGTCTGCCGGCGCCACAGGGGTGAACACGGTGTCGGCCACGGCTACCCCGGGGACCTGGCCGAGCCACGCCCGCACAGCAGCCGGATCCAGCCACGGAGCTCCCACGACCTGGAAGGCGATGGGCGTGCCGCGACCCACCGACAAGTTGGTGCCCTCGAACACCACCAGCCCCGGATAGTGGGTGGCGCTCTCCAAGTCCGGCAGGTTGGGCGAGGGCCGCACCCAGGGCAGCCCCGTCTGGTCAAACCACTGGTCCCGCTGCCAACCGGATGCGGGCACCACGGTGAGATCAGCCTGGATGCCCAGCACCTCATTCCCCAGATGCGCCAGTTCACCGAGAGTCATGCCGTGTCGGATGGGGACAGGCAGCATCCCCACGAAGGAGCTCTCGGCCCGATCCAGCACGGGGCCCTGGACGTGCACACCACCTAGGGGGTCGGGGCGATCCAGGATGATCACGGGGATGCGCTGGGCTTGGGCGGATTGCATCGTGAGCAGCGCGGTAGAGATGAAGGTGTACGGGCGGGCACCGATGTCGTGCAGGTCAACCAGGAGGATGTCGATGTCCAGGAGCATGTCGGACGTAGGCGCCCGGACGTCGCCATACAGGCTCCAGATCCGGATGTTGCTCGCGGAGTCCACGCCGTGCTCGACGACCTCTTGATCGAGCGCGCCCCGGTACCCGTGCTCCGGACTGAAAATCGCAGTAACTTGGATCCCGGCCCCGAGCAATCGTGTGAGGTCGCTGACGCCGCCGGCGTCTACTCCGGTCTGGTTGGTGAGCAAGCCGACGCGCCGGCCGGTGATGAGATGCAGCGAGTCCGTGAGCAGAACGTCAATGCCGGGGTGGACGGCCGGTTGGCTCGGGGCTGCGGCGACACAGCCCAAGACCACAGCGGACCAGGCAGGTACCCACTGACGAATCACGCGGTGCCGCAGATGGTCCCCGACCCCAGGGCCGCCCTGCCGGAGCTTACGGTCAGCCCCGAGGCTGCGGTCAGGCCGCCCAGGGCCGACAGCATTCTGGCGACCTTGTCGCTGGAAGAAAAGGTGGGCCAGCTCCTGATGCCCTGGCTCGCCGGCGACTACTCGGCGTTCGACAGCGACGCCTTTGCCCGGGCGGCCGGGTGGGTGGACTCGGCCCAGGTGGGCGGGGTCATCATCTCGTTCGCGTCCAGCGCGTCCCCGCTGGACGCGGCCCTGAAGTTGAACGCGCTCCAGCGACGCTCACGCTTGCCGCTCCTGGTGGCCGCCGACCTCGAGTTTGGCCTCGGGATGCGCCTGGCGGGAGCCACGGCCTTCCCCATGGCGATGGCCTTCGGCGCCACCGGCAGGGAGCTGGACGCCTACGAGTTAGGCCGGGTGACGGCCCTCGAAGCGCGGGCCGTCGGCATCCACTGGACCTTCTCGCCGGTGGGAGACCTCAACAGCAACCCGCTCAACCCCATCATCAACACGCGGTCCTTTGGCGAGGATCCTGAGGACGTCTCCACGCTGATCATCGCCTACGTGCGCGGCGCCAGCGAGCACGGCCTGTACACCACGGTGAAGCACTTCCCCGGACACGGCGACACCGGGACCGATTCCCACCTGGCGTTGCCGGTCCTCCAGGGCTGCTGGGACCGGCTGGACCGGCTGGAGTTAGTCCCGTTCCGGGCCGCCATCCGAGCCGGCGCCACGGCCGTCATGGTGGCCCACATCGTCTACGCGTGCGGCGCGGCAGGCGACTCGCTGCCGGCCACGCTGTCCCCTCCGGTCACGACCGGATTCTTGAGGGACTCGCTGGGGTTCCCAGGGCTGGTGGTGACGGATGCGCTCACCATGGGGGCCATCATCAGTCGCTTCGGCCCCGGCGAGAGTGCGGTCCAGGCGTTTTTGGCGGGCAGCGACATGCTCCTCATGCCGGCCGACCTGAACTGGGCGCGCGCCGCGATGCTGGCGGCCGTGGATTCGGGACGCGTCAGCCACGAGCGGCTGGACGCCTCGGTCCGCCGGGTCCTCGAGCTCAAGATCGGGGCCGGACTGTTCACCCGCCGGACCATGCCGGTGGACAGCGTTCCCCTGGTGGTGGGCCAGAGGGCGTTCCAGAACCTGGCCGACGACATCGCGCAGCGGGCGCTCACGCTGGTCACGCGCGGACCCATTGACGCGTATCGGGCGCAACGCGGCCGAGTGGCGGTCATCACGTACGCCGAAGAGACCAACCTCGGCATGGGCGGCACGCTGATCGGCGAGCTGAGGACGCGCGGAGACACGGTCGCGAGCTTCCGGATCTATCCGCCGTCGGGCCCGCCGTCGTACGACTCGGCCCGTACGCTCATTCGCAACCATCCCCGGGTCATCTTCGCCAGCAGCGTGCGCCCCATCGCCTGGCGCGGCCACGTGGCCCTGCCGGACTCGCTGGCCAAGCTGATCCAGGTCACCGCCGCCCAGAAGCCCGCGGTACTGGTGTCGTTCGGCAGCCCGTATCTGCTGAACCAGCTCCCCGACTTCCAGGGCACCTATCTCCTGGCCTGGAGTGACGCGCCCGCCACCGAGCGCGCGGTCGCCAGGGCCCTCACCGGGGAGGCGCCCATTCGCGGGAGGTCGCCGGTCCAGCTCTCGCCCACGCTGCCGCGCGGCACGGGGCTCAGGGTCCCGGATCGATGACGGTCTCGGCGCTCGACTGGACCATCGTCGCGGCCTACTTCGCCATCAGCGCCGGGATCGGGCTGGCCTTCGCCGGTCGCGCCCGCCGATCGCTGGCGGACTACTTCGTGTCGGGCCGCTCGCTGCCCTGGTGGCTGGCCGGCACGTCCATGGTCGCCACCACGTTCGCCGCGGACACGCCGCTCGCCGTGACCGGCATGGTGGCTCGCCACGGCGTGGCGGGAAACTGGCTGTGGTGGAACCTGGCCCTGAGCGGGCTGTTGACGGTGTTCTTCTTTTCCCGCCTGTGGCGCCGCGCCGGCGTGGTGACGGACGTGGAGTTCACCGAGCTCCGGTACTCGGGCCAGCCCGCCGCCGTGCTCCGGGCCACCCGCGCGCTGTACCTGGCCCTGCCGATCAACCTCATCATCATGGGCTGGGTGACGCGCGCCATGGTGACCATCATCGAGGTCTCCCTGGGCTGGAGCGGATGGGCCGCGGCGCTCACGTTGTTCGCGATTACCGCGGTGTACTCGACCGTGGCGGGGCTCTGGGCGGTGGTGGTCACCGACTTCGTCCAGTTTCTCATCGCGATGACCGGCTCCATCGTGCTTGCGGTCGTGGCGGTGAACGCGGTGGGCGGCCTGGACCAGTTGGCGGCGGCCACGAGCCAGCACTTCGGAAGCCGCGACGCGGCGCTGGGGCTGTTCCCGCCCCTCGACTCTCCGTGGCTGCCCCTCTCCACCCTCCTGGTGTATCTGGCGGTGCAGTGGTGGGCCGTGTGGTACCCCGGCGCCGAGCCCGGCGGCGGCGGCTACGTGGCGCAGCGCATGCTGTCGTCCAAGGACGAGCGCCACAGCTTGCTGGCGACGCTGTGGTTCAACGTGGCGCACTACGCCATCCGCCCCTGGCCCTGGATCATCGTGGGCCTGGTGACCGTGGTCCGTTACCCCGGCCTCGCCAATCCCGAAGAGGGCTACGTCCGCACCATGGTGGACCTGCTCCCGACCGGACTCAAAGGCCTGATGCTGGCCGCGTTCGCCGCCGCCTACATGAGCACCATCGCCACGCACCTCAACTGGGGCGCGTCGTACTTGGTCAACGACGTGTATCTCCGCTTCGCCCGACCCCGGGCGCCGGACCGCGAGCAGGTACTCGTGGGGCGGATCGCCACGGGTACGCTGATGGTTCTCGCCTTCGTGGTGATGCAGTTCCTGGGCTCGGTCGAGGCGGGCTGGAAGATCCTGCTGGCCCTGGGAGCGGGGACGGGGTTAGTGCTGATCCTCCGGTGGTACTGGTGGCGCATCAACGCATGGTCGGAGCTGGCGGCGATGGCGGCGTCCTTGGTGACGTCCGTGACGGTGCAGGCGGTCTCCGGCTATGACGCCGCTGACCCCAGCGGTGCCGGGTTCGCGGTGGTGATGCTGTGGACCGTGGGGGTCACGACCGCGGTCTGGCTGGTGGTAACGCTACTCACGCCCCCGGAATCCGCGGCGACGCTGGAGGCCTTCTACCGGCGGGTCCGGCCCGGGGGACCGGGATGGCGCGCCGTCGCGACGCGGCTGGGGTTTGGGCAGGACCGCGTCCCGGGCGGCGCGTTGTCGTGGGTCAACTGGCTCGCGGGCTGGGTGGCGGTGTTCGCCGCGCTCGCGGGGACGGGGCACCTGTTGCTGGGCAGCGGCCTCCGGGGAGCCTTGGGGCTCGCCGCGGCGGCCGGGGCGTTCGCTCTCATAGTGCGTAACTTGAAGGCTGACAGCACCTTCGCCGCGGCAAGCGTTGACAGGGCTGCCGGGCCGTCATAACTTGCGGCCTTACGGAGGAGCCTTCATGAGCACGACGCAGCGACCTCAGGCCACGGTATCGATCCGCCTCACCGATCGGGCCAACGAGCAGGTGAAGCGGTTTATCGAGCAGGAGCAGGTTCCGCTGGAGACGGCGGGCCTCCGCGTGGCCGTTCTGCCCGGCGGCTGCTCCGGGTTCAAGTACGGGTGACCATCGACTATGTCACCACGCTCCAGGGCGCCGGGTTTACGTTCGAGAACCCGAATTCCACGGGCGGGTGCGGCTGCGGGAGCTCGTTCACCGTCTGAGCCCGTTGCCTCGGGAGCCCACGGTTGCACGGGGGGCCTGCACTGGATGCAGGCCCCCCGTTTCACGTGAGTCGTCCGCGTGACACCGCTGGACTGGCTGGTGATGGCCATCTATGGACTCGCCATTCTCGGCGTGGGCTGGTATTTCGCCGGGCGGCAGCGGGACGCCTCGGACTACTTCCTGGGGAAGCACGACCTGCCGTGGTGGGCCGTCATGCTCTCGATCGTAGCGACCGAAACCTCGGCGCTCTCGGTCATCTCGGTGCCCGGCATCGCGGCCCGAACCGACCTGACGTTTCTCCAGCTACCCTTCGGCTATCTCCTGGGCCGGATCGGCGTGGCCCTGTGGCTCCTGCCGGGCTACTTCACCGGCCAGCAGGACACGGCCTACACGCGGCTCGAGACCCGGTTCGGCACGGGAACCCGGCGGCTCGCCTCCGGCGTGTTCCTCTCCATCCGAGCGCTGGGTGACAGCGTCCGGGTGTTCGCCACGGCGATTCCGCTGTAAGCGTGGCCCTGGTGGTTCTGGTCACGGTGATCTACACCTGGGCGGGGGGACTCAAGGCGGTGGTGTGGGTAGACCTGCTGCAGCTGGGCGTGTACCTCTTCGGCGCTCTTGCGACGCTGTGGATCGCGAGCCAACTGGCCGGAGGGTTCGGCGCGAGCCTCGCGCGCGCGTCCGCGGCCGGGAAGCTGCACGCGATCGACTGGCGGCTCTCGCTCACGACCACCTACAGCCTGGTCGGGGGATTGATCGGCGGCGCGTTGCTGTCGGCGGCGTCCCACGGCACCGACCACATGATGGTCCAGCGGTTGCTCGCCACGCCGAGCCTCAGGGATGCTCGGCGGGCGATCGTCGGGTCGGGCGTGGTGGTAATCGCCCAGTTTGCGGTGTTCTTGCTGGTGGGGACGCTGCTCTGGGCGGCGGGAGCGGACCAGGGCGTGGCCTCGGGCGACGAGATCTACCCGCGGTTCATGGTCAACGCCCTGCCGGCGGGCGTGGCCGGCCTGGCCGTGGCGGGGTTGCTGGCGGCCGCCATGAGCACGGTCGGCTCATCGCTCAACTCGCTCGCCTCCGCCTCGACGCACGATTTCTATGCCCCGCTCACGGGACGGCGGGAGCCGCGTCACCTGCTCGCGGTGGGGCGCTGGCTCACCCTCGCCTGGGCCGTGGTGCTCATGGCCGGCGCGCTCTCGCTTGGGGGTGGCGACAAGCCGGTGGTGGAGCTGGCGCTCTCCATCGCCTCCATCACGTACGGGGGGCTGCTCGGCACGTACATTTTGGGGGGAGTGAGCGCCGGCGCGCGGCAACGTGACGTGATCACGGCGATCCTGGTCGCGAGCGCGACGATGGTGGTCGTGGTGCTCATCAAACCCGGGCCGTTCCAGGCGCTCGCGTGGCCATGGTACGTGCCGTTGGGGACCAGCATCACGCTCGCCGTGGGGTACCTGTCGAGCGTCCTCACTCCCAGAACATGACCATCCTCGTCGGGGTGGATGCGGGTGCCTCACGGAGCACCGCCTTCGTGGCCGACGACACCCTCACGGTGCTGGCGCGCGCCGCCGGAGCCCCCGGGGCCGTGCGGCCCGGAGCGGTCAAGGAATCCAGCGAGGCGATCCTCGACACCACACGCCGCGCCCTCGAGGAGACCCGGACGGACCGCGCGGGCGCGCTGGTGGTCGGCGCCGCCGGGGCCGGACGCGAGCCGGAGCGAGGCGATCTCGAACGGGCGCTGGTCGCGGCCGGCATCGCCGATGCCGTCCGCGTGACGACCGACATCGAGATCGCCCTAGTGGCCGGCCTGGGTGACGAGCCCGGCATCTTGTTGCTGGCAGGCACGGGCTCCGCCGCCTGCGCCCGACTGCCCTCGGGTGAGCTCCGGCGCGTCGGCGGGCACGGCTGGCAGTTCGGGGACGAAGGGAGCGGCTACTGGCTCGCGCGCGGCGCGCTGAGCGCAGTGGCCCAGGCGAGCGACGGCAGGGGTCCGCCCACAGCCCTCACGGCGGCGCTGGCCCAGGCGGCGGGCGTAGAGGGAGAGGCTGCTCTCCTTCCGTGGGCCCGCAACACGTCTCGCGGGTCGGTTGCCGATCTGGCGCGGGTGGTGCAAGAGGTGGCCGCACGAGGCGACGACCTGGCCCACCTGCTGGTTGCGCAAGCGGCAGAGGCGCTGGCGGCGCACGCGCGCGCGCTGCGACCGCACTTCGCGGACGCCGCACCGGTAGCCGTGGCGTTGGCGGGAGGCCTCCTCGGACCAGGCTCCCCGGTTCGAACCGCCGTGACCTCGCTCCTGGAGGCGGATCAGCCGCCGCTCAGGCTGCTAGCGGCGTTGGTTGAGCCACCGCGGGGCGCACTCCTCCTCGCGCTGCATCTAGCGACCTGATCGGTTCCGCAGCGAGCACCCCTGCAGTCCGTAACATCCCAGAAGCGGCAGCAGGCTCACGGTGGGTTTTCACCGCAGAGGGCGCAGAAAATGCAAGTCTCTTTGCTTTCTCTACGCTCTCTGCGGTTAAGAACACGCCGTGGAAACGCGCGTGCACGATTCCTCCGGCGCTGCTCAGCGCTGGCCCCCCGGGGCCCGGGCCATCCGCATCCGGCTGTGCCAGAAGCCGTACGAGAAGTACAACAGCAGTCCCAGCGCCAGCCACAGGCCGAAACGGATCCACGTGATCCGGGGCAGCTGGATCATCAGGAACAGGCACGACGCGATGGACAGGAGCGGCACCCAGGGTACCCACGGCGTGCGGAAGGGACGCTCGCGACCCGGGTCGGTGCGCCGGAGGATGATCACCCCGGCCGCCACCAGCATGAACGCGAACAGCGTCCCGATGTTGGTGAGCTCCACCACCTCGTCGATGTTGGCGAAGGCCGCGAACACCGCGACGAAGACCCCGGTGATAATGGTGGTCACGTGCGGCGTGCGGAATCGCGGGTGCACCTTGGCGGCCCACGGCGGGAGCAACCCGTCCCGCGCCATGGAAAAGAAGATCCGGGGCTGCCCCAGTTGAAACACCAAGAGCACGGTGGTCATGGCGAACACCGCGCCCAGGGCCACAATGAACCGTGACAGGTTGACCAGGCGTTCGTTGCCCTCCGCCAACGCCAGCGCCGTGATCATGGGCTCGGCCGTCCCCAGCTGCCGCCAGGGAGCCATCCCGGTCATCACCAACGCCACCAGCACGAAGATGCCGGTACAGATGACCAGGCTCATGACGATACCGAACGGCATGTCCCGCCTGGGGTCCTTGGCCTCCTCCGCCGCCGTGGAGACGGCGTCGAACCCGATATAGCTGAAGAAGATGATGGCGGCGGCCGCGCTGATCCCGGCGAAGCCGTTGGGGGCGAACCCGCCGTGCGCCGTGTAGTGTTGGGGCCGGATCAGAAACGCGCCCACGGCGATGAAAAACAGCAGGATCCCGACCTTGAGCAACACCATGATCGAGTTCGAGACCGCCGACTCCCGAATCCCGTAGACCAGCAGCGCGGTCAGGGCCACCACGATGGCGACGGCCGGTACGTTGATAATCACCGGGAGGCCGAACAGGTGGGGGGCATCGCTCACCGCGCTGGCGAGATACTGCGTCCCCGGGTCCGTGGCCCCTTGGGCCATCGCCGCGGCCGCCTGGTGCGCCGTGCGGTAGTCAATGCTGAGCCAGGCGGGGATGTAAACGCCGAAATGGCTCATCAGCTCCCGGAAGTGCCCCGCCCATGAGATGGCCACGGCGATGTTGCCCACGGCGTATTCGATGATCAGGTCCCAGCCGATGATCCACGCGACCATTTCGCCCAACGAGGCGTAGGCGTAGGTGTAGGCCGAGCCCGAGATGGGCACCATGGCGGCGAACTCGGCGTAGCACAGCGCGGCGAAGCCGCAAGCCACCGCCGTCATGAGGAAGGAGAGCACGATCGCCGGGCCGGCGCCGAGTCGCACCTGGTCTCCCACGATGGCCGTGCCGGTGCTGGCGAAGATGCCCGCGCCGATGATCGCGCCCACCCCCAGGGCCGTCAGCTGCCACTTCCCCAGGGCGCGCTTCAACCCCAGGCCGGCTTCCGAACTCACTAACAGCTCGCTGACCGACTTCCGGGCCAAGAGCTGGGACATGGCGTCGAGCTCCTTCGGGTTGAGAGTCAGACAGATGGATCGTGCGGATGGAACGGCAAGAGCGGCTGGGTCTCGGAGCGCGCGTCAGTGAAGCGCGCGCCATGTGAATCCTCCTCGTCTGCGGCGCGCGCCAACTACTAGCGCGCGGAGAGACCCAGCCGCTCGTGCTGCCTGTCCGTCTATCGGCCTTTTCACAGCGTAATCGTCAGAATCGCCTGGCCGGCCACCGGCGTCCCGTCCGGCCGCATCGCGGGGGTGAAGGTGTACTGGTACATGAGCTCGATGAACCGCTTCCGGTACTCCGGGTCCGGAATCGGAGGGCTCACGTCCACCCGGGTGACGCGACCGGTCGGGCTCACCCAGAAACGTACGCGGAAGCTCTTCCCGCGCACCGAGGCCGGCTTGGGGAGCGGCGGTAAGATCGAGTATCGGGCCTGCGGCGGGAAGACCTCGCCGCTACCCCCTGCCGGCCCGGCGCCGGATCCCGCACCGGTCCCACGGGGCGTACCGATGCCGGCGACGCCGGTTCCGGCGCCGGCCCCGCCCTGGAGTGCGCCTGGCAGCGGCGTCGCGGGCACCACGTCGGCCACGGAGGTGGTGGGCGTGATATCCTGCACTTCCGCCCGCATGATGGGTCTGGACGGCAGGGGCTGCGGTCGGGTCTGGTCCGGCGGAGCGGGCGCGCGGTAGGGAGGTAGGCTCAGGTACTCCACCCGCCGGCCGCCTCCACCCGCCGGGCCCGGCGGTGCCGACGGGACCGTGGCGGGCGGCCGCCCCGTTTCCCAGACCAGCAACAGGATGACGGCCAGGTGAACCGCGGCGGAGACCGCGACGGGAGCTTGAAGCCTGAGCGCGCGCGGCTCGGGGAGGCGCATCGCCCCAATATACACCGCGGGCTTGGGGAGCCTTCCCGGCCCCCCAAGCCCCGAGTGGAATGCCAGCGTCCTGCGTCTTACTCCTGCGCGGCGGCTTCCTGCGGCGGCGTCAGACCGATCACCTGCACGCCCGCGCCGCGCGCGATGTCCATGGCCTCGATCAGGTCCTGGTAGCGCCGGGACCCGCCCACCTTCACGAACAACAGCTTGGCCGGGCGGTTGTCATAGATCTCGTGGAACTTGGCGTCCAGGTCCGACTTGGCAACGTGCTGGTTGTTGACTGCGTAGGTGCCGTCGTCCCGCAGCTCCAGCACGATCTGCTCGCTCTGCTCCGCGACCTCCTTCTCGACCTGCTGCTCCTGCGGCACCTGTACGTCCATCACCTGCCGCTGCAGGGGAATCTGCATCATGAAGATGATGAGGAGCACCAGCAAAATATCGATCATCGGGACCACGTTCGGCTCGCTCTTGAAGCCCTTGGTTCCCATGTCCATGCCGGCCATGCCGCGTTACCTCCCGAACATCACGCGCGACTGGTCGCGCTTTTCTTCGGTGATGGCCGCGACCACCCGGACGCCGGCCTTGCGGGCGATCTGAATCGCCCCTTCGACCTTGGAGTACTCCAGGTTTTGATCCGCCTTGAAGTACAGGATCTTGTCCTTGGTCCGGTTGGCGTAGATCTGCGTGAGAAACTCGGTCAGCTTGTCCCGCTCAACACATCCCGCGACTCGCAGGGGGCAGACCGGGTGGACTTCGCCGGTTCCGGCGTCCAGGAAGTACTTGCCGTCCTTGTCCACGCCCAGCGCGATATCGCCCTCTTCCTCTGAGCGGGTGGTGATGTTCTTCCCCTGCGGCATCTGCGCCTGGAAGCCGGCCGTGATCACGGGTGTCACGATCATGAAGATGATCAGCAACACCAGCATGATGTCGATCATCGGCACGACGTTGGGCTCGTGCTTGGGGCCCTCGCCGGCATCAATCGCCATACCCATATGCCACTCTCCTCCTTACCGGGGCCGGCCGATGGTTACTGTGAGATCGGCTTGCCGCTCGCGGCCTTCTGGGTCTGGAACTCCTTGGTGAAGATCGACCGGCCGAACTCGGAGCCGACGCTCTTGATCAGGAAGTCGATCAGCTCCTTCGCGGTGTAGGTCATCTCCACCGTGACCGCTTCGATGCGGGTCTGGAAGTAGTTGTAGAACCACACCGCCGGGATCGCGACCAGGAGCCCGAACGCCGTGGTGATGAGCGCCTCGGCGATCCCGGCCGAGATCGCGGCCAGACCGCCGGAGCCGGTCACGGCCATCCCGGTGAAGGCGTTCACGATCCCCATGGTGGTGCCGAGCAGCCCCACGAACGGCGACGTGGCGCCGACGGTGGCGAGAATGGCCAGGCCCTTCTTGAGCTCGGCCAACAGGATCATCATCTGCCGCTCGGTGGCCCGCTCCGCGGCGTTGATGTCGTTGGCGGTGACCGCGGCCCGGTCGCGCAGCAACGGCTTCACCTCGGCCAGCGCCTCACCCAGCACGCGCGCCACGTGGGAGACCTTCTGCTTCTCGGCCAGCGAGATGGCCGCGTCCAGCTGATCCTCCTGGAGGAACCGGCCGAACTCCGGGGCGAACTTCGCG
>JACPAP010000143.1 GCA_016180765.1 Gemmatimonadota bacterium | reverse complement strand
CACAGCTTGAGCAGGCTGGGAACGTCGGCGATGTCTCCCTCCATCGAGTACACGCCGTCCACGATGACCAGCGTCCCCTGCTCGGCGTGCTTCTGGAGCAGGCGCTCCAGCTGGTGGAGGTTGCCATGGCCGAAGCGCTCGGTTTCGCCGAACGCCATCTTGGCGCCGTCCACGATGGAGGCGTGATCCAACTTGTCGATGAGCACGGCGTCGCCGCGGCTCACCAGACCCGAAATCAGCCCCAGGTTGGCCTGGTATCCGGTAGAGAAGACCAGCGCCGCCTCTTTCCCGAAGAACTCGGCGAGCTGCGCCTCGAGCCGCTCGTGCAGGTCCAGCGTGCCGTTCAGGAACCGGCTGCCGGTGCACCCCGAGCCGTACCGCTCCAGAGCGGCCTTCGCGGCCTCGAGCACCTTGGGGTGGTGGGTGAGGCCCAGGTAGTTGTTGGACCCCATCATCACTTTCTTGTGGCCCTCGATGACGACGACCGTGTCTTCGGATTCGGAAATGGGCTTGAAATACGGATACAGCCCGGCGGCCTGCACCTCGCGCGCCCGCGTGAAGTTCTTGCACTTGTCGAACAGCGCGACGTGCTGTAAGGTCTGAGTGTCCACGGCGCCTCGATGTACGCTTAGAGAACCGGGTTAAAAGTCCCTACGATAGTACCCTGGCCCCACCGACCGCACAAGATGCGGGCCGCGAGCGTGTGCCTGCCGCTCATCCTCGTGTGCACCAACGAGTTGGCCGCGCAGGACAGGCGTCATCGTCTGGCCCCGGTGGACGCGCTGTTGTCGCTGGGGGCCGTGGGCGTCTATGCCGTGCCGCATGTGTTTTCGATCAACCAGCATCCATCGAGCTGCGGTCCGTGCGATCGCCAAGCGGTCCCGTGGCTGGATCGCTGGGCGATCGCGGAGCCGCGGGACGCGATGGACGCGGCCAGCACGGCCCTGGTCCTCCTCCTGGCCGCGGCCGAGACCATCGATCTCGCGCCCAGCGGCCCGGCCCACTACGGAGAGATTGGCTACCTAGCGGAGTCCGCGGCGTGGGCGCTGGGGGCCACGGAGCTGATCAAGGCCGCCGTGGCCCGCAAGCGTCCGGTGTTATACACGGCCGACGCGTCGGTCGCGAGGAACGACCTGGATGCCCAGCGCTCCTGGCCCTCCGGGCACGCGGCGGTGGCCGCGGCCCTGGCCGCGGGCTACTGGCTCGTCCCTCGGGAGCGACCCACGCCCGCCTGGCGGCGTTGGGCGGTGCTGGGCGCGGCGACCGCGGTGAGCGCGCTTCGTGTGGCGGCGGGGCGACATTTCCCCTCGGACGTCGCTGGGGGGGCCGCGCTCGGCGTGGTGAGCGGGGTCACAGTGCGGGCCATCCGTTTCTGATATGTCATCCCTGTGCCCCGGGGGTCGGAAAAACAACAGATGAACCGCAGAGATCGCAGAGACCGCAGAGGTTGTTATTGTGAGAGACCCACACCAGTCCCTCTGCGCTCTCTCTGTACGTTCTCTGCGGTGAAATCACAGGGAGCGTCGTTGGGCTGGGTCCTGTTGATCTGAACGGTGTACTCTTAATGTCATACCTCCCCCCTGGGGATCCCATTCGCAGCTTCATGAAGACGCGGGTGAGGCAGTTGATCCTGCACGCCGTCGCGGTATGTCTCGGCGGGGTGACGCCTGCCGCGGCGCAGCAGCCGCAGAACGAGCGCCTGGTCACCGCCGATGGCGTACGGCTGGATTTCCCGCCGGACGGGGTCTGGCGAGTGCGCGCCCGCCGCGTGGCAGCCCAGCGGGCCCGGCTGCGATCGCAGGGACACCTGGCCGCCCTCAACGCGCCCGTCATGAGCGGCGTGGCGCAGCCGAGCGCCGCGGCCGTGGCCGGCGACCTGTGGGCGCCCGCCATTCTCGTGGGCTATGCCGACACCGACACCGGCGCGCTGCCCACGCCCGCGCAGTACGACTCGATCTTTTACACCACGCAGCCGCTCAACGAGCGGCCCTATACCCAGCGCACGTTTTATGAGGAAATGTCGAACGGCCTCCTCCACGTGCGCGGACAGGCGTACGGATGGATGCTCGGCGCTCGCGAGAAGGACTACTACCTCGAGGCCTGCGGTGCCGCTCCCGCCAACGCGCTGGACTGCTCGACGGGCCGGTCCCGGATGCATCAGCTCTTCACCACCGCCCTCGCGGCGCTGGACTCGGGCGTGGACTTCGGGCAGTACGACAACGACGGCCCGGACGGCATCCCGAATTCCGGTGACGACGACGGCATCGTGGACGTGGTGCAGTTCGTGCAACCGGTGGTGGGCGGCGAATGCGGTGGGCGCGGCGTGTGGGCCCACAAGTTCACGCTGGCCGGCATCGGCGGGAGCTACCAAACCAACGATCGGGCGCCGGACGGCAGCGCGATCAAGGTGGGTCCGTACCACCTCGTGGGCGGCGTGGGCGGCGTCTCGTGCACCAACACCGGCGAGATCATGGGGATCGGCACCGCCAGCCACGAGCTGGGGCACGGGCTGGGATTGCCCGACTTGTACGATACCTGCGGGAGCTGTGGCACCCAGGGAATCGGCGAGTGGGGGCTCATGGGGTCGGCCAATTACCGGAGCCTGGTGAGCCCCGGGCATTTCGAGGCGTGGTCCAAGGAGCAGCTCGGCTGGGTCGTGGTGCGCGAGCTCACCGCCACGGATACCTACCGGCTGGGGCCCGTAGTCGCCGGGGACACGGTGATGTTGATCCGGCCGCGCGGCGCCAATCCGCGTGGTGAGTACTTCCTGCTCGAGAACAAGCAGGCGGTGGGGTCGGACGTGGTCAACATGCTCGAGTCCGGATCCCGTTCCAAGATCGGCGGGCTGCTGGTGTGGCACATCGATTCCCTCAAGATCGCGGGCACGCTGGCGACGAACGGGGTGAACGCCGGGTCCCCGCACGGCGTGGCGCTGGTGCAGGCGGACGGGCAGGGGCATCTCGACCGTTCGCCCGGCAGCGGCGGCAATCGCGGCGACGCCAGCGACCCGTATCCCGGCACCACGAACAACCCTACCTACGCCCGGACCACGACCCCGGCGGCCCTCAAGAACGACGATGGGTCGTTCGCCGGCTTCGGCGTGATGAACGTCACCCAGGACCAACCCAACGGCGCGATGTCGTTCCGCTTCGGGTACGCCACCGTGATCCGGGCCAGCGACACGCTGGCCAAGGTCCGGGTGAGCGGGGTGGACTACCACTGGTACGAGGACGTCATCAGCCCGGACAGCGCAGTCACCGTGAGCGTGGCGGATTCCCAGGCATCCGTGGATGGGCGCGCCTGGTTCAGGTTCGCCGCCTGGTCGGACGGCGGCGCGCCCGAGCACACGGTCACGGCGGCGACCGTTGGGGACACGCTGGTGGCGAACCTCGACGCGAACTACCAGCTCCTGGTCACCAGGGCAGGGACCGGGACCATCGCGGCCAGTCCTGCCGCCCAACTCGAAACGGGCACGTTTTTCCCCGCCGGGACCTCAGTCACCCTGACCGCCACCAGCGGGCCGGATTCTGTGTTCGATGGATGGTCGGGCGACACCACCAGTGCCGGCGGCACGCTGGTGCTGACAATGCGGCGCCCGTACACCTTGTCGGCCCACTTCGTCGGGGTGCTGGCGGCCTCGGCGTCGGCCACTCCGGTCGCGATCATGGGGGCGCCTTACGCGTACGACGTGACGGTGCGGGGCGGCACGGGGCTCTACGATTGGGCGGTCCAGAGCGGGCAGCTGCCGCCCGGGATGTACCTGTTCACCAACGGCCGCCTGGGCGGGACCCCGGAGGCCCTGGGCACGTTCGATTTCACGTTGAGCGTGCGGTCCGGGTCTCAGACGGTGAGCCTTCCGATGCGCTTGACTGTCGAGGCGCCCGTGATCGCCCTGGACGCGGTGGTGGCCCAACTGCTCAGGCTGGGTACCCGACTGACGGAGGACGAGGTTCGCTACTTCGATCTCTTGGGGAATCGCAACACGCGGCTCGACCTGGGTGACTTCCTGGCGTGGGTGAAGGCTACGGGAACCAAGCCGTCCGCCGAGATCATGGCGCGGGTGACGGAGTCCGGGGTCCGGGACTCGGGACCCGGGGAGGTCGTTCCCGGACCCCGGACCCCGGACCCCGGACCCCGAAAGGCCCGGCCGTGAGGCGCGCCCTCGCGTCCCTGGCCTCAGCCCTGGCCCTCTCGTGCTTCGACGGGCCCACCGCCGGGGAAGTGACGCTCTCGCTCGTCACGCCGAACACCGACGACGGGGCCGTGGCCTTCATGGTGACGGTCCCGGCGCCCAACGAGATCACGGGGGCGAGCGCGGCGTGTGACGGCTGCGACGTGTTTGTCGCCAAGGTGAGCGCCACCGAGCTGCGCGGGATCGTGACGGGAGACCTCGCGGCGGGCCCGATGGTGCGGTTGGCCGTGTCGCAGGCCGGGCCGGACCAGGTGTATCACGTGCAGGTGCTGGCGGTCGCCTCCCGCCAATTCGCGGAGCGGGCGCCCAGCCGTTATACTCTGTCCGTCCATCCATGACATCCCCTCGGCAACTTGCGGCGTTCTTCGCCGCCGGCGCGGTGTGTCTCGCAGCCGTGTCGGTGCCGCTGGCTGGCCAGGAGCGCCGCGTGGAGCAGCTGTACACGGCGGACGGCCTGCGCCTGGACTTCCCACCGGACGGGGTGTGGCGGGTCAAAGCGCGCCAGGTGGCGGAGACGCGAGCGCGAGTCTTGGGTCAGGGCAGGCTGAAGGTCCAGCAGGCGGCGTGGGTCGGCGGGGTGCTCCAGGGCACGCTTACCGTCCCCTCGTTCCTCGTCGGGTTCAGCAACACCGACACGACGGCCCTGCCCAAGCGGGCCCAGTACGACTCGATCTTCTACACCTCGCAGCCCCTTGCCGGGCGGGCCTACACGCTGCGGACCTTCTACGAGGAGATGTCGGACAGCGTCTTCAACGTGGCCGGTCAGACCTACCACTGGGTCCTGGGGGACAACAACAGCACCTACTACTTGAGCCCACCCGACTGCCCCAGTGACCCGCTGAGCTGTTCCCAGGGACGCCAACGGCTGCGTGAGCTCCTCGTCAAAGCGCTGACCCTGTACGACGACGGTACGGTGGACTTCGGGCAGTTCGACAACGACGGTCCCGACGGCGTGCCAAACTCGGGCGACGACGACGGCGTGGTGGACCTGGCGCAGTTCGTACAGTCAGTGCGGGGCGCCGAATGCGGCGGCTCCGGATACAACGCCCACCACTTCTCGCTGCAAGGTCTGGGCGGTCAGTACACCACCGGGGATGCCAAGTTCGGTGGCGGGTTCATCACGGTGAATTCGTATCAGCTCGTGGCGGGCGTCGGCGGGACGACCTGCACCAACGACGCCGCCATCATGGCGATCGGCACCACGGCCCACGAGCTGGGCCACGGGCTGGACCTGCCGGACCTGTACGACGTGTCCAGCGCCACCGAGGGCGTGGGCGAGTGGTCACTGATGGGCTCCGGCAACTACACCAGCCTCAACAGCCCGGCGCACTTCGATGCCTGGTCGCTGCTGCGCATGGGGTGGGTGACCGCGCGCGAGCTGGACACCGCCGGCACCTACGCCGTGGGCCAGGTGCAGACCGCCGACACGGTGTTCATCATCCGCCCGCTGGGCTCCAACCCCAACAACGAGTACTTCCTGCTGGAGAACAAGCAGCAGCGGCAGTCGGACACGTCCAACCTGAGGACCGGCGGAGCGACCGGTCCCAAGCTGGGAGGCGTGCTCCTCTGGCACGTTGACTCGACCAAGACCGACGCTACCGACGTGAGCCTGAATCAGGTCAACGCCGGTTCGATTCACGGCGTGGCGTTGGTTCAGGCGGACGGGCAGCGGCATCTCGACAAAAGCTCGGGCGGCAACCGGGGTGACGCCGGCGATCCCTATCCGGGCTCCACCGACAACAAGCGCTTTTCCTACGACACCAACCCGAAGGCCGTGAAGAACAGCGACACCACGGCGTTCGTGGGGTTCGAGATCGATTCCGTGACCCTGCGCCTCGACAGCAGCATGATCTTCAAGCTGGCGTTTGGCGGCCCCACGGTGGTGCGGGCCACCGATACCCTGGCACAGGTGAGCGTGGATGGGATCAAGTATCGCCGCTTCTCGCAGCTCTTGTTTCCTGGCTCGACCTATACCATCGCCATCGACTCGGCGCAGGT